>JAUXIR010000063.1 GCA_030620915.1 Geopsychrobacter sp.
CAATGCCTAATTTCTATAGGCAGAGTCTATGTATTCTTGCTGGAGTGTACAATTTGCATTGCCACATTATACTTTGCCAACGCTTGGTGAATGGTTGTATTTTGCGCTTACTGGAGGGAAAAATGAAAAACATGAAGCTCGGCACCAAACTTTTAATCGCTTTTTTGCTGGTGGGAATTCTCCCGTTTGCGGTCACTGGGGTCATCTCGTTGACCAAGGCCAGTAACTCACTCACCCAACTGGCCTTTAATCAGCTGGAAGGGGTGCGTGAAATTAAGAAATCGCAGATCGAGCAGTTTTTCGCTGAGCGCGAAGGGGATATGGGGGTTCTGATGGAGACCGTTGGCGCTCTGCGGCTGGAGGCCTTCAACAAGCTGCAGTCGGTTCAGGCGATCAAGGCCAGTCAGGTTAAGAATTATTTCTCCGAACGTTTGGCAGACGCCAGTGTCCTGAGCGGTAACGCCAGTGTCAGGGAAGGGCTGCTGGCTTTTAACCAGGCCTTTGCCGCCGAAGGTGGCCAGACCGGCGGCCCGAGCTGGACTGTTGCCGATAAACAGTTCGGTCCCTGGCTGAAGCAATATAATGATGAATACGGCTATTATGACCTGTTCCTGATCCACAAGGATGGTGACGTCATCTATTCGGCGGCCAAGGAAGCGGACTTGGGACAGAACCTGGTCACCGGGAAATTACGTAATTCACCGCTGGGCAAACTTTTTCAGAAAGCCCAACAAGGTGTCAGCCTGCAGGATTTTGCCCCCTATGCGCCATCGAACAACGAGCCCTGTGCCTTTGTCGGTGCGCCGGTGACCTATCAGGGGGATTTTTTCGGCGTCGTTGCCTTGCAGCTGTCGCTCGATGCGATTAACGGCATCATGCAGGAACGAACCGGCTTGGGGAAAACCGGCGAAACCTATCTGGTCGGGCCGGATAAACTGATGCGCTCCGATTCCTTTCTCGATCCCCAAAATCATACCGTCAAGGCTTCGTTTGCCAACCCGAGTACAGGCGCTGTGGATACCGAGGCAGCCAATAATGCCCTGGCCGGAAAGTCTGGGGCCGATGTCATTCTCGACTACTCTGGCAACCCGGTCTTATCCGCTTATGCACCGGTCAGGGTCGGCGACCTGACTTGGGCGTTGATCGCCGAAATCGATGTCGCCGAAGCCTTCAGCCCGGTGGATGAAAAGGGGCAGGAGTACTACAAGAAATACATCGAAACCTATGGCTATTATGATCTGTTCCTCTTCAACCCGGATGGATCGGCCTTCTATACTGCCGCCAAGGAGGCGGATTACCAGACGAATTTTGCCAAGGGTAAATATGCCGACAGCAATCTAGGTGAGCTGTTCCGTGAAGTTTCAAAAACCGGGAAGTTCGCTATCGCCGATTTCGCGCCCTATGCGCCGAGCAACAATGACCCTTGCGCCTTTATCGCCCAGCCGATTATGCATAATGGCGAGATAGAAATGGTCGTGGCTTTGCAGTTGTCGCTGGATGCGATTAACGGTGTCATGCAGCAGCGGGCCGGGATGGGCGAGACCGGCGAAACCTACCTGATCGGCAGCGACAAGCTGATGCGCTCCGACTCCTTCCTCGATCCGCAAAACCATAGCGTCAAGGCCTCGTTTGCCAATCCCGGTTCAGGAAGCGTCGATACCGATGGCGCCCGGGCGGCGCTGGCCGGAAAATCTGAATCTAGAATTATTATCGACTACAACGGCAATCCGGTACTCTCCTCCTACGCACCGATCAAGATCGGCAACCTGGATTGGGCGCTTTTGGCCGAAATTGATGAATCTGAAGCCCTGGCGGCGGTCGCTTCGATCGAATGGAGCCTGGCCATCGTTGCCCTGATCGCACTGGGATCGATTGTCGTAGTTGCGCTGTTGATTGCCCGTTCCATCTCCCGGCCGGTGGTCCAGGGGGTTAAGATGGCCGAGGAGATAGCCAAGGGGGATTTCAGCATGCGTCTGAATATGGAGCGGGGTGACGAGATCGGTGTCCTGGCGCACTCACTCGACAGCATGGCCGAGAGTCTGGCGCAGAATGCCGCCGTCGCCGAGCAGATTGCCGACGGCAATCTGAACGTCGAGGTTAAGCTGGCCTCGGAGAAGGATCAACTCGGAACGGCGCTGCAGAAGATGGTCGGCAACCTCAACGATATCCTCGGTCAGGTGCAGGTGGCCGGTGAACAGATCGCCTCCGGTAGCGGGCAGGTCTCCGATACCAGTCAGTCTCTTTCGCAGGGCGCGACCGAGCAGGCCGCCAGCCTCGAAGAGATCTCCGCATCCCTCAATCAACTCTCCTCGCAGACCACGACCAACGCAGAAAATGCCGACCAAGCGAACGGCCTGGCTTCGGATGCCCGCAATGCCGCGCAGCAGGGCAGTGAGCGGATGGAAACGATGGTTGCGGCCATGAGTGAGATCAACGAGGCAGGCCAGAATATCTCGAAGATCATCAAGACGATTGACGAGATCGCCTTCCAGACCAATCTGCTGGCCTTGAATGCCGCGGTCGAGGCTGCGCGCGCCGGGCAGCATGGCAAAGGCTTCGCCGTGGTTGCCGAAGAGGTGCGTAACCTGGCCGCGCGCAGCGCTAAGGCTGCCGAAGAGACCGCTGAACTGATCGAGGGTTCGGTGGAAAAGACAAAAAACGGTAGCGTTATTGCCAACCAGACCGCTGAAGCTCTGCAGAATATCGTCGCCGGTATCGGCAAGGCCTCTGATTTGGTCGCTGAGATCGCCGCGGCAAGTTCCGAGCAGGCCCAAGGGGTGATCCAAATCAACCAAGGGGTGACCCAGATTGACCAGGTGACCCAGCAAAAGACCGCCAGCGCTGAAGAATGTGCCGCCGCCGCGGAGGAGCTCTCCAGTCAATCTGAGCAGATGCGCCAGATGCTGCAGCGTTTTACCCTAAAGCCCGGACAGCGGGTTCAACGCTTGGCAAGCCACACTCCATCCAGCATGCAGTCAAATATCAGTTGGAAACAGATGGAACAAGAGCAGCAGGAGGCTCCCGCTGAACAACCACAAATTGCCTTGGATGACAGCGATTTTGGCAAATACTAAGTCAGGTCTTAACATCGATTCTGTCGAAGGGAGCAACAAGCATGGCTAATGTAGCAGAAGCGCTTGAGCAAGAAGAGTCCCTGCAACTGGAGGATTCCCAACGGGATCTGTTTCTGACCTTCCATTTGCATGATGAAGACTATGGCGTCGCCATAAATTATGTCACAGAAATCATCGGCATTCAGAAAATCACCAGGGTCCCGGATTTGCCAGATGAGATCAAAGGGGTCATCAATTTACGCGGTCGAGTAATCCCGGTGATGGATGTCCGCTTGAAATTTGGCCTGCCGCCCCGCGACTATGACGAGCGCACCTGTGTCATTGTTGTCGAGGTCAATGACAATACAACCGGCCTGGTTGTCGACCGGGTCAATGAAGTTGTCGAAATTGCTGCGAGTCAGATCGAACCTCCACCTTGTCACAATAGAGAACAAGGCTACGTTCAGGGGCTGGGTAAGGTTGGAACTGAGGTAAAGATTCTGCTCGATGTCGAATCTTTGGCCGGTGTAAATGTAGAACTGTGTCGAGAAACTGTTGACGAACAAGGTTCTGCCATGTTGCTTAGCACTTGATCCTCCCCTGATAAGTGCTAGGCAAATCGAAGCGGTCCGGTATCCCGGGCCGCTTCTTTTTCAACCGGAAGAGCGATTTTCTGCCGCCGTCAATACCGAAGCGCCTGACAGCGGCGGGGGACATTTCCGGCCAGACGGAGCGGTTGGTTCGTGCATTGCGTATTCCATCTTTTTTCTGATTTCAACGGGCAGGTCAATTGATGCTGATGATTCGCTGGAGAATGGAATTATTGTTTTTTTTGTGCGTACTGCTGTTCCTAAGCGCTTGTGGGTCGTCTGCCGACCGCGGTGTGCAAGGTATTGTCATCGGCTCAGGAGCCCAGATCAAGGCCGATGGTTTCAAGCGGTTGGCCCAAATCAAGGATGTGAAAAAACAGGAAGTCGTCAATTATTTTTCCAGCATTCAGGACAAGATTGAAAAGGTCGGGAAGGATCAACAACTTCACGAGATTTATCTACAATCCAAACGGCTGAAAAACAATTACGATCCGAGGCTGTTCGAAGAGAAGTATGTGGTTGATTACAGTGAATTTTACGATATTCTCCTCGTCGACCAGACCGGCTTCGTCTTTAATTCGATCAGGAAAGAGTCGGATTTTCAAAAAAATGTTTTTACAGGCAATCTGTTGGGTGAAGACCTAAACGACTTCAGCAAGAGCGAGATTACCTTTCTCGACTATAAAAATTATGTGCCGTCAAAAGAGATTGCGGCTTTTTTTATTGTTCCGGTCAATGAAAATGGCAGCTTCGAGGGGTGGCTGGTGTTTCAACTGCCGCTGAACCGATTTAACTGGATCCTCACAGATCGTACAGAGTTGGGGCGTACCGGTGAGGTTTATCTTGTCAATCAGGATATGGTGTTGATGACGGAATCCCGTTTCCTCAATGAAAGTTCAGCGTTGCAATTACGGGTTGAAACCGATGCGGTGAAAAGGGCCCTGCAATTCGACATGGGTGAAGGAATTGTCGAGGATTATCGGGGGGTACGGGTCTTCAGTTCGTTTGAGAAGTTCGAGCAGCTTGGTGCAACCTGGATCATTATCGCCGAGATTGACGAAGCGGAAATCCTGACGGAGGCTTTCCTTCGTTCCGGGGCTGGTATCCTGCCTGAACTCGCAACTCAGGCCGAGGCTGTTGGCGATTATGTAGCTGGGTCATCCAGGCGACCCTCAGAGGGGCGCGTTGTCGATATTGGCGAATTTCAACGATCCGCAGGCCAGACTCCGCTTTTGACTTACGGTGTTGCAACCTGTACCGCGATAGGGATTCAGTTGCCGGAACGCTTCGCATATCTGACCCATATTTCACCTGTGGATGACATCTATTCCACCTCGGCAAAGAGACGTCAGAATTTGCTGGCGCAACTTCTTGCCCGGATCACCTATTTTGAATTGCTGCCGGTTGAAAAGAAAGGGGTACAGTTTGTTTTGGTTGCCCCCCATACAGGTAGCCTGGCTGGGGTAGTCAATACAATTTTAAGCCAGGGGTTTGATCTGCAAAACATTCGTCTTTGTCTCAACCGTCAAGCGAGCGGGGCCAACATTGCTTTTCAGCCTTTTGGACAGTTCCAGGTTGAATGGTATGGCACGAATTCTTTGCAAAGGCAAAATGCCTTTGCTTTACCGACCTTGCAGGATCTTTATGCTCAGGTTATTGGCTATTCGAAAACCTGATTGCAATTACCCGCAGGGCATTAGCGCGGGGCAATAGTACAGCCAAGCAACGGCTGAGGAACTAAAGTGAAAAATGTGAAGCTCGCCAACAAGATTATTTTCCTAAGTCTCTCCATCATTATTGTATTTTCCCTGACGACCTACTGGGTCTACTCACGTTTGAAAAGCGACCTCTATCTAGGCATGAAGACCGCCCTCCAACAGCTGGTCGTATCAACCGGGGGGATAGTTGACTACTACGTCGAGCAGCAAAAAAAAAGACTGTTATCGGAAGACCAAGCCAAATCGGCGGCGGTTGAAGCTATCCGCCATGCCCGTTTTGACGGCGAGAACTATTTTTTCATTTTAGACACCCAGGTCCGAATGATCTTGCATCCGATCGAACCCGAATTGGAGGGGCAGGTTCTGTCGGGCACCCGCGATCCTGACGGCAAGACCTTTGTGGAGATGGCCAAGTTAGCAACGACCTCTGGAGAAGGTTTTGTTTCCTACCAGTGGCTCAAATCTGGGGGCAAAGAACCGGTCTCGAAAATTTCATTTATCAAATTGCTACCGGAGTGGGGCTGGATTATTGGTTCAGGTGTCTATGTGGATGATGTGGAAACCGAGCTGTCCGCGGTGTCCTCCATGCTCCTGGTGATCATGACAAACGCCATTTTGATCTCACTGCTATTGGCCTACTACGTCTCTCGCAGTGTGACCAGACCGCTCTCATCGACAGTACGGATGATTGAGGAGCTTAAAAATGGCAATCTCGATCTACGCCTCAATCTCGATCAGCATGATGAAGTCGGTCAGATGGCCAGGGCCTTAGACGGCTTCGCCGATAATATGCGTGATGAAGTGCTGGCGGCGTTTAACTGCCTGGCGAAGGGTGATTTTACTTTTGAGGCGCAGGGCGTGATACGCGATCCCTTGGCCAAGACCAATGCCGCACTCAAGCAGGTCGAGCAGGAACGTGAAGCCTATCGGGTGCAGCTACTGCAGGCGCAGAAGATAGAGTCGATCGGGCGCCTCGCTGGCGGGGTTGCGCACGATTTTAACAACATGCTTGCAATCATCTCCGGCAACGTTGAACTGGCGCTACGCAAACTCGATTCAGACAAGTCGATCAAGAGCCACCTGCAGCAGATCAAAGAGACCACCAGTAGCTCAGCCAACTTGACCCGTCAACTGCTCGGGTTTGCCCGCAAGCAGACAATCGCGCCGCACGTTCTGAACCTCAATCATGCAATCGAGGATATGCTGAAAATGCTGATTCGCCTGATCGGCGAGGATGTAGAGCTGGTCTGGAAACCTGCCCCCCTCGAATTGAAGCTGCTGATCGACCCGACACAACTGGACCAGATATTGACCAATTTGGTTGTCAACGCGCGTGATGCTGTCGCGGGGAGAGGGACTCTCGCGCTCAGTACCGAACTGATCTCCATTGATGAAGATTATTGTCGGGCACATCCCTGGTGTAAAAGCGGCGAGTATGTTCAGTTGTCTGTCAGCGACGATGGCTGCGGCATGAGCAAGGAGGTGCTCGAACACCTCTTCGAGCCCTTCTATACCACCAAGGATATCGACAAGGGAACCGGTCTCGGCCTGGCGACTGTCTATGGCATCGTCAAGCAGAACAACGGCTTCATCAATTTCTACAGCGAGCCGGATCACGGCACGACCGTCCGCACTTACTTCCCGCAAGTCAGCGCGCCGGTCGCTGCGGAAACGACGGTCAATGAAGAGGTTCCTGCTCGGGGGCATGAAACCGTTCTATTGGTCGAGGATGAAGTCAAGCTGCTCGAAATCGGTCAGCAAATACTTGAAGAGGCAGGATATCAGGTGATCGCAACATCCGATCCGCTGACGGCGCTGCAGCTAGCGGCAGATCATGAAATGTCGATCGACCTTCTGCTGACCGACGTGATCATGCCGAAACTGAACGGCAAGGAGTTGGCCGAGCGCATGCTGGCCGTACAGCCCGGAATCAAGGTGGCATATATGTCGGGCTATGCGACTGATATTATCGCTGCACGCGGTCTGCTTGAAGATGGTGTGCAACTGCTGCAGAAGCCATTTACCACCGAAGCTCTAACAAGAAAATTACGTGAGGTTCTGGACAGTTGATAGGTTGAAAAGAGGCGGTCAAAATAGCGCTTGAATCGCCCCAAGTTGTCCAGACACTCTTGACCTGCTTGGCGGTATCTCGCAGATCACCATCAATAGAACAGCAGACGCCCACGGTTACCAGATCGTGGGCGTTTCTGATTTATCAGGGGTTGTAGGACACCTGACAAATCAGCCGATTTCGCTCTCCTTGCTTGTTTCTTGCCCCATATTTATTCCAGTTCAAAGCTAAAGTGTTTTCAGAAACATGATCAGGGCTATG
>JAUXIR010000282.1 GCA_030620915.1 Geopsychrobacter sp.
AGCTGCGCGCCCAGCAGATTGCCCTCGGCATCAAGGCTGACTTCTACGGTGGTGACGCCAACGACAACCCGGACTTCGCCAAGCTGGCCGGTTCCGCAGCCAAGGGCGCTTTCATTGTTAATGTTCCTTCACCGGACGTGCTACCGTACGAGATCGCCAAGACCTTCATCGCTGACTACCAGAAAAAATACGGTGAAATGCCGCCTTCCATCTGGGGCCTGATGAACATCGACGGTATGCGTGCCATCATTCACGCCATGGAGCAGACAGAGAGCTTCGACGCTAGGAAGGCTGTTGACTACCTGCACAACCTGAAAGAGCCGCTGCCGGGCATCACCGGTCAGATCGCCTTCGCTAAAGACGGCAACCGTAAGGGCGGCGCCTATGTCGTCAAGAAAATTCAAGCCGACGGAACATATGTCAACGAATATGTTCAATAAAAGCACCTGAGTTATTCCGGGGGCGGGGGAGATATTCATTCTTCCGCCCCTTTTTTTGAGCCCAAAACTTCATCGAGTAGATAGCAATCGGATATAGGGACTCCCGAAAGGCCGCCCCTAGGGAAGCCTGCCCCTCAGGCGCGAGAAGAGGACAGAGTCGTCCTCCCCTGGCTTTTGATTGGCAGCTTGTTCAGCAACCTTTGGAGAGAGTTTTTATGGACATTTTCCTGCAACAGTTAGCTAACGGCCTGACCATCGGTAGTATGTTTGCCCTGGTTGCGCTCGGCTACACCATGGTCTACGGCGTCATGCGTCTGATCAACTTTGCCCACGGCGACATGGTCGCAGCATCGGCCTTTGTCGGCCTGACCATCTACACCCAGGTGTTGGGGCAGGCGGTCTCCCTGGGGGCGGTAATCGCCATTTTCCTGCTCACCGCGGTTGTGATGGCGGTGGTCGGGATTATCCTCGAGCGGGTCGCCTACCGTCCCCTGCGCGAAGCGCCGCGGCTGTCGGCGGTGGTTTCGGCACTCGGGGCCTCGTTGGTCATCCAGAACGGTATCATGCTGATGTGGGGGCCGCGCATGCGCATCTTCCCCGAGCTGGTTCCGCAGGTCTACTGGGATTTCGGTGGCGTGGTGATCAGCCTGATTCAGGTGATCATCCTGGTCTTGTCGCTCTTTCTGATGGTTGCGCTCTACCTGTTCGTCGAAAAGACCCGCATGGGCGCAGCGATCCGCGCCAGCTCCATCGATCAGGATGCGGCGCGCCTGATGGGGATCAATGTCAACAGCATTATCGCCCTGATTTTCATCATCGGCTCCTCCCTCGGCGCGGTCGGCGGGCTGTTTATTGGTCTCTACTACCGCGGCATCACCTTCAACATGGGCTGGCAGTACGGGCTCTATGCCTTCATCGCCGCGATCATCGGCGGGATCGGCAACATTCCCGGCGCGATGCTCGGCGGTATGCTGCTCGGTCTGTTCAACGCCTTTATCGCCGGCTACGTCTCCAGTACCTGGGCCGATGCCTTCACCTTTATCCTGTTGATCGTGATCCTGATTGTCCGTCCCACCGGCATTCTCGGTGAGCGGGTTGCGGAGAAAGTCTGATGAAGAAACTACAACGATTCGGCTATCCCCTTTTCTTTGCCGTCATGGCGACGCTGCCGCATCTGCTCGACTCGCGTTGGCAGGCCGTCGCGATCACCTTTCTGATCTTTTCGGTGGTCGCCCTGTCGCAGGATATCGTCCTCGGCAAGAGCGGCATGTTCAACATGGGCCAGGCGCTCTTCTTCGGCATGGGCGCCTATACCACGGCGATCCTCAATGCCCAGTACGGCTGGCCGCTCTTAGCGACCATCCCGCTGGCGATCCTGATTCCGGCCCTCTTCGGCGCGATCCTCGCCAGCCCGATCGTTCACCTGCGCGGCGATTATCTACTGGTGGTCACTATCGGTTTCAACATTGTTTTCGTCCAGGTTTTGCAGAACAACCTGGGAGGGATTACCGGCGGCCCCAACGGCATCTTCGGTCTCGATTCGATGAGCTTCTTCGGTTTTCAGCTGATGAGCCAGGTTGCGGTCTACTACTTCGCCTTTATTGTGCTGCTGCTGACCCTGTTGGTCATGCACAATCTGGAAAAAAGCAAGGCGGGTCGCGCAATGCATTATCTGCGCTAAGATCAACTGGCGGCCGAAAGCATCGGCATCAACACTCGCATCTACAAGATCTTCGCCTTCGCCCTCTCTGCCGGAATCGCCGGCCTGGCCGGAACGGTCTTCGCGACCCAGTACTCGGCGGTCAGTCCCGAGGCCTTCGACTTCATGCAGTCGGTGCTCTTCTTCAGCATCGTCATCGTCGGCGGTTCTTCGGTGCCCGGCGTACTGCTCGGGGTCTTCGTGATGTTCGTGCTGCCCGAGGTCTTTCGTGAGTTCGCCACCTGGCGTTTCTTCATCTTCGGTTTTGCGATGATTGCGGCGATGATTCTGCGACCACGCGGGATCTGGCCGGCGACCTTCGGCAAAATCCCCAAGTTCTTGATCAAGGAGAACAGCCATGGCGCGTAATGAACTGATATTGAGCGAGGTCACCAAGCGCTTCGGTGGGCTGACTGCCGTCGATGCCTTAAGCTTCAAGGTTGAGGCTGGTCAGATCTACGGCATTATCGGTCCCAACGGCGCGGGTAAGACCACCGCCTTCAACTGCATCACCGGCATCTACAAGTCGGAAGAAGGCTCGGTCCGTTGGCGCGGTGAAGAGATTCGCGGCCTCACGCCTTACCAGATTGTCGATCGTGGAATCGTCCGCACCTTCCAGACCATCCGCCTGTTCGGTCAGATGTCGGTTGCTGAAAACATCATGAGCGGCCGTCACATCAAGAGTAAACAGAGACTCTGGCACGGTATCTTCCACACTCCGGGCTCGAAACGTGATGAACTGGAGAACTGGCATAAGGTTGAGGAGCAGCTTGACTTCTTCGGCCTCAGCGAGTTTGCTGCGACGCCGGTCGGCAGCCTGGCCTACGGCACCCAGCGCCGGGTCGAGATGGCCCGTGCGATGGCGGTCGATCCGACCCTGCTGATTCTCGACGAACCGGCCGCCGGTCTCAACGACAAGGAGACTCTGGGCCTGCTGGAGACCATCTTCAAGATCCGTGACAAGGGGGTCACGGTGCTGTTGATCGAGCACGATATGGATATGGTCATGGAGGTCACCGATTACCTGACGGTGATCAACTTCGGTAAGAAGATCGCCGAGGGGACCCCGAGCGAAATTCAGCAGAACCCGGCGGTCATCGAGGCCTATCTGGGAAGTGAGGAGGACGATGAGTAACGATATCCTGTTTGAAATCAAGGACCTCGAGGTCTCCTACGGCAGTATCGCCGCGATCAAAGGGATTTCGCTGCAGGTCCGCAAGGGCGAGATTGTCACCATTCTCGGCGCCAACGGCGCCGGTAAAACCACCACCATGCGCACCATCAGCCAGCTGCTCAAGGCCAAGGCCGGATCGATCCGTTTCAAGG
>JAUXIR010000111.1 GCA_030620915.1 Geopsychrobacter sp.
CAACCGCCGCATTCAGATCCGCACTGATGATTCAATAATCCGCGTGTTGGCCGGTGAGCCCTTGATGTTGCGGCGCTCGCGTGGTTATGTCCCGCGGGCGGTTAAATTACCCCAAGCTCAGCTGCCGGTCCTGGCGGTTGGGGCGGAGCTTAAGAATACCATCTGTCTGACGTCCGCTGATCGTGCCACCCTGAGTCATCATATTGGTGATTTGAAAAATCAGTCGGTTCTCGACTCGTTGCAACAGGCGGCCGATCATCTTCAACGATTGCTGAATACCCGCCCTCAACTGGTCGCCCACGATCTGCACCCCGATTATGCATCGACCTCGGTGGCACAGCAGATGACCGATCTGCCCAGGCTGGCCGTGCAGCATCATCATGCCCACCTGGCCAGCTGCCTGGCCGACAATGGTCGAGATGAAACTGTGATCGGGGTTATCTTTGACGGCGTAGGTTTGGGGAGTGATGGACATATTTGGGGCGGTGAGTTCCTGCTGGGTGATTTTGGTGGATTTGAGCGCGTGGGTCACCTGGCCGAGCTGGCGATGCCGGGCGGTGATGCTGCGACTCGTGAACCTTGGCGGATGGCCTTAAGCCTGTTGCACGCTACTTACGGCGACAATCTGCCCGAACTTAAGGTGCTCGCTTCAATCCCCGCTGCCGACCGGAGACTCCTGTTACAGATGATTGAGAAGGGGATTAATGCCCCCTTCACTTCAAGTTGTGGTCGTTTGTTTGATGCGGTCTCGGCTCTGGCCGGTTTGCGCCAGACCGTGAGTTACGAAGGGCAGGCCGCTCTTGAACTGGAGATGTGCCTCGAGCATCGACCGCGGCTGAAACCTTACTCCTTTGCCCTGCGCGAAGAAGACCATACCATCATTGTCGATCCACGTTCGATGACCAGAGAACTGGTCGCAGACCTGCAGCGTGGAAGAGGGGCGGGCCTTATCAGTTACCGGTTTCATCTCGGTCTCGCCGAAGCGATTCTGCGGGTCTGTCTGAACCTGCGTGAAGAGCATGGCCATTTACCCGTGGCGCTCTCGGGTGGTGTATTTCAGAATGCCTTTTTGACCGAAAAGGTGAGTCAGCTTCTGCAAGGAGCCGAATTCGAAGTTCTGAGTCACCGGCAGGTCCCACCCAACGATGGCGGTCTCTCCCTCGGCCAGGCCGCAATTGCCGGTCGCTACCTGCGTAAGGGCTAGAATCTATATCATAAGTTTGTCTATCAGGCGCGGCAGCAGTTTGTCGATCGGACGGATGCCGGCTGCAATCACCTCTTCAAGCGGCGTCAGCTGTATTTTAGAATTTTTCAGTCCCAGCATTTTGTCTTTTTCTCCGGCCAACAACTTTTCGACGGCGGCCTGGCCGAAGCGTGCGGCGAGGAGTCGATCAAAGACCGTCGGAGAGCCTCCACGTTGGTAGTGGCCTAAAACGATGGTGCGCGTCTCGAAGCCGATTTTATCCTTGATCTGCTCACCAATCTTCTGTGCATTCCCCGCCCCTTCGGCAACCATGATAATTGAGTTGCTGCGTCCCTGCTGATAACGCCGGCGCAACTCCTGACAGATGGCATCAAGATCGTAGGGCTCTTCCGGAATCAACGAATATTCAGCCCCGCAGGCGATTGCCGAGACCACCGCAAGGTAGCCACAGTTCCGCCCCATGGTTTCTACCAAGAAGGCGCGATCATGGGAGGATGCGGTGTCTTTTATGTTGTCGACCGCGCGGGCGATATTGTTGAGTGCCGTATCGACACCGAGGGCCATGTCGGTAAAGGCGATATCATTGTCGATAGAGGCCGGTATGCCGATCACTGCAGTGCCCCGTTGTGCGAGTGCCAAGGCACCGGCGAGGGAACCATCGCCGCCGAGAACGATCAGCCCCTCGACCCCCATTCCAGCGAGATTTTCCGCAGCCAAGCGTTGACCTGCATCCTCGCGCATCTCCTTGCAGCGCGCACTCTGGAGAAAGGTTCCCCCGCGTTGCAGAATATTGCTCACCGACTTTGTGCTCAACAGCTCGTAGTGTCGGTCGATGAGTCCCTGGAAGCCCTTTTGAATCCCAATGATTTCCAGGTTCGCGGCAAGACCGGCCCTTACGATCGCTCGCACTGCGGCGTTCATTCCTGAGCAGTCTCCACCACTGGTTAATACGGCTATCCGTTTCATTCGCTGTCCCTTGCTCCATCTATTGAGGTAAACTGAGAGGTGAATCTTATCGCATAATTCCACTCTTTGCTTGTGGCGTGATTCGCTTTTGTTGGTAAAATTGCTAAAATGCAGAGGTATCCTGTGCTCGGTGGCCTGGAATAGATTAAATCTTCAAAGATTAAAAATATCAAAATATTTGTTGACGTCATCCGCCAATCTGCTAGTGTTTGAGTCGTATTGGTAGAGATTATTTATGACTCAAGGGTGAGTCAACGTCCTGTGAAGGCACAGGAGATTCTCAGGGAAATGGGTCACGAAATGAGTACACCAATACCAAAAATCCTGCCGATTTATCCTCTTAAAGAACATATTGTTTTCCCATACATGGTCATACCGCTCTTCTTCCCACGTGAAGCAATTGTTGTTATCGAAGAGGCGATGAAGGACAGCCAGATGATCGGTGCGATTTACTGTCCAGGGCCGAAGAATGTTTGCACCTTTGATGAACATCCTCGGATTGGGACTGTCTGCAAAATCAACCAACTGGTCAAATTTCCCGATGGTGGCGGCAAGGTCACCATTGAGGGGATTCAGCGATTTATTATGCACGCTCCGGTTGAAACAAGCCCCTGCTTAAAAGCTGTTATTGAACTGGTGACTGAAAAAGAAGAGCGCGGCCTGGTGGTCGAAGCCCTGGTTCAGAGCGTGAATGCATTATTGAAAATTGCCCTGGCATATGGCCGTCCGCTGCCGGAAGATGTGCTGAAGATGATTGATCGGATTGAAGATCCAGGACGACTGGCTGATCTGATCACGGTCTACCTCGGTGTCGACCCGGGGGCTCAGCAGAAACTGCTCGCTATTCTCGATCCGATAGAACGGCTTAAATCGGTCTATATGCACTTAACGACCGAAGTTCAGAAGATGCAGGTCAAAGGGGAGATCGATCAGGAGGTTAACCGGCGGCTTGGCAAAACCCAGAAAGAGCATCTGCTGCGCGAACAGATGAAACAGATCCAGCAGGAACTTGGTGATCAGGATCCGCGCATGGCAGAAATAAGCGAACTGCGCAAACGGATCAGGGACGCAGAGATGCCTGATAATGTCCTGGTTGTCGCCGAAAAGGAATTGCGTCGACTCGAACAGATCAATCCGGCTTCTCCCGAATATACGGTTTCACGCACCTATCTCGATTATCTCTGCAATACCCCCTGGCAAAAAGGGACAGAGGACAACCTTGATATCAAACAGGCCGGGCGGGTTTTGAACGAGGATCACTATGACCTGAAAGAGGTCAAACAGCGAATCCTCGAATATCTGGCCGTCCGCAGCCTGAAGGCGACGACCAAGGGACCAATCCTCTGTTTCGTCGGACCTCCCGGAGTGGGTAAGACCAGTCTCGGTCGTTCGATTGCGCGTGCCATGGGGCGCAAATTCATCAGGGTTTCACTGGGTGGGATGAGAGACGAAGCCGAGATTCGCGGCCATCGCCGGACCTATATCGGTGCGCTTCCCGGGCGTGTGATCCAGGAGATCTGTCGGGCAGAATCCAATAATCCGGTGTTCATGCTGGATGAAATCGATAAGATAGGTCAGGATTTTCGTGGAGATCCTTCTTCGGCACTGCTTGAGGTTCTGGACCCGGAGCAGAATGACAGTTTCAGTGATCATTATCTGGATGTTCCCTACGATCTTTCAAAGGTTATGTTCATTACAACCGCAAACATCATGGATCCGATTCCGAGCGCATTGCGTGACCGGATGGAAGTGATCCGTTTAAGTGGCTACAGTGATGAGGACAAGGAACAGATCGCTTACAAATATTTGATTCCCAAGGAGATTGAAGAGAACGGCCTGGCACAGCATCCACTCGAATTTTCTCCAGATGCGGTGCGTAAAATTGTACAAGATTACACGCGAGAGGCCGGGGTTCGAAATCTCGAACGAAAAATCGCAACTGTTTGTCGCAAGGTGGCCTTTGATGTCGCTCAGGGAAATGTCGCTCGCCAACGGATTGAAAGTGCAGATATTGAGAATCTCCTTGGCCCCTGTACCTATTTTACCGATGTCGCCGATGAACGTGATCGGATTGGGGTTGTGACCGCATTGGCCTGGACCGAAGCGGGTGGTGACATCCTCTTTATCGAGGCTGCGCGGATGGCTGGGAATAAGGGCCTGACCCTGACCGGTAGCCTCGGTGATGTGATGCAGGAATCAGCAAAAACCGCGTTAAGTTACGTGCGTGGTCATGCCGAGCTGTTCGGCATTGAGGAGGATTTTTTTGAGAAGAGTGATCTGCATATCCATGTCCCTTCGGGCGCAATCCCGAAGGATGGTCCCTCGGCCGGGGTGACTATTGCGGTGGCGATCATCTCACTGTTAACCGGTCGTCCGGCCCGGCGCGATGTCGCGATGACCGGTGAATTGACCCTGACCGGTCGTATCTTGCCGATAGGCGGGGTTAAGGAGAAGCTTCTCGCAGCCCGACGTGCCGGAGCCAAGACTGTTTTATTGCCGATTCGGAATCGTGAACATCTGGCTGAAATGGACGAGCAACTGCTTAAGGACCTAGAGGTTCATCTGGTTGAACGGGTGGACGAAATAGTAGCGCATACTCTGCTCCCTGCCACCGAGAATCCAGTCCACAATAATGATGTGGAAATGCCGCCGCCGATGGCATCAGTCTAGGCTGATTCTTGATTCGATATCCATAGGGCTTGTCTCCAGAAATCCCCGCAGTTTGTTCTGTGGGGATTTCTCTTTTATGTTGCTCTATAGCCAGTCGGCCTGAGAATGGGGTAATATCCGACTAAGTAGCTTTTTTACGAAAATTATCCTTCCGTCGAGGTGTTTCATGCGTAGTTTGATCTGTTTACTGAGCCTGTTTTCTCTGCTGAGTCAGCCCCTATATGCCGCGAGCCTTGCCGAGCGGGTGCACGAAGAGCATCTGGATAATGGCCTGACTCTGTTGATGCTTGAGCGACACGATGCTCCGACAGTCAGCGCTTTTATCAGCTTTCGCGTTGGTGGGGCCAATGAAGGGACTAAAAACCGTGGAATCGCTCATCTGTTAGAACATATGTTGTTCAAGGGGACCAAGACCCTTGGGACCAGAGATTATGCGGCCGAGAAGCCGTTACTTGCCCAGATTGAAAATGTCGGTAGTCGTATCGACCAACTAAAAAATGCCCCTGTCGCTGAACAGGCCGAACTTGAGACCTTGCGCTCTCGTTTGAAGGACCTGCAACAGGAGCACAAACAGTATGTGGTGAAGGACGAATTTTCACGCATTTATGCCGAGAATGGCGGGGTCGGTTTTAACGCTTTTACCAGCAAGGACCAGACAACTTATCTGATTTCGTTGCCGTCGAACAAACTTGAACTCTGGGCCGCGATTGAGTCGGATCGCCTGCAGAATGCGGTCCTGCGCGAGTTTTATACCGAGCGCGAAGTGGTGCGTGAAGAACGGCGTCGTTCCTACGAAAGCAATCCGTCCGGGCTGCTCTACGAGGCCTTGATCGCTAACGCCTATACGGTTCACCCCTATCGGAATCCTGTCATCGGTTGGGACTCCGATATCGCCAACCTCTCTCTTGCCGAGGCCCGCGATTTTTTCGCTCGTTACTATCGGCCGGTTAACATGATTATTACCCTGGTCGGTGATTTCGACTCGGAGAAGGCCCTGGCGCTGGTCAAGAAGTATTTCTCCGGGATTCCTTCAGGGACGCCCGTGCCGCGGGTGGTGGCTGTTGAACCTCCCCAACGGGGTGAAAAACGGATTACGGTCAA
>JAUXIR010000228.1 GCA_030620915.1 Geopsychrobacter sp.
AAGGTCGCCGCGGCGCGTGAAGGCAGGAAATTCTATTTTTGGGGAAGTCTGATCAATATCAGCCTGCTGGCCGGGCTTTATCTGGATACGGTGATTCGATGGTTGTTTCTGCGCTAAAGACCGCTCTGTTGTGCCTGGTGCTGCTGCTGGCCCTGCAGGTCTCAATAGCCCTGGCTTGCTTTGGGCCCAAACTGTTTGTCGGCGTCGGTCCCGGTCTGGAAGAGGAGATGCGTTACCATCTGGTCTCGATCTATCTGCATGAAAAGACCGGTATCGACAGTAGCCAGGTTGAGCTGAAACAGGGGCAGAGCGCAATTGAGGCCATCATCGCTCAAGAGATCGATCTGGGCTTTGCGGCCGCATCGACAACGCTGGCAACGTCGGCAGTATCGGTGTTGCAGCTGGATGATGGACTCAAACTCTACAGCGGTGAGCGGCCCCTCAACGATTTGCAATTCTCAACCGTTGGCCGCGTATTTACCCGGTTGCAGAATCGGATCGATGGCAGCGGTCTCGATCCGATTCGGCAGGGGATCAAGACCGGCAAGTTGCCGGCAACTGCGGTGCGTGACTTTATGCTCGAAAATGGTTGGATCTAAAATCGATGCCTCGTATTTTTCAGAAAATCTCGATGTTTTTTGTGCTGCTCCTGCTGACCGGTTGCGCTACGACAGGCATCGACAGCCCGCCCGCGCTGCAGATCGGCACAGCGCTAGAACCCTTTGAAATCAGAGGTGTTTTGCAAAAGGATTTGCAACTTGGTGGGGTGATCCGTCTGACGGGTGATCTGTTTATTCCGCTTGGCCGCAGCCTGTACATCGCGCCCGGCAGCCGGCTCCTGGTGGTCGGTAACGACAGCACCAAGATCGACCCGGAATTCCTCGACAAGGGGACCGAGATCCTGGTCAAGGGTCGTTTAGCCATCGCCGGTCGGCAGATGGCACCCGTCACACTCTCCCTGGATGAGTCGACCCCGGCCGGAGAGAACTGGGCCGGGATTGAGCTGGTCGGCGCAGAATCCGTTCTTCTCAGCCATGTCGATATCCTGGACGCCGAAATCGGCATTCTCAGTCTGAACAGCTCGGTGCAGCTGGTGCAGGTCAATATCCTCGGTTCGCGTTACGGGCTGTTGATGCAGGGCGGGGGGCAACTCGTCTATAAAGGGGGACGCATCAGCGGCGGGGATGCCGGTCTGCTCTGTTTTGATCGAAGCGCGCTGAACCTCAGCCAGGTGAGCATCGTCGACAATCTGGAGGAGGGGCTTTATCTGGCCAGGGGCTGTTCTCTAGAGCAGCAGGACCTGAAGATTGAACGTAACGATCTCGGCCTCATCGCCAGTGAAACCTATCGGAACGGGCTTCAGCCCTCCTTGCGTGATAATCGCATCGACTTTAAATCCCTACCCGTAGAAACACTGCCATGAGAGTTCTGCTGATCTTCCTTTTTCTGCTGCTGCCCGTATCGGCGCTTGCCATCGAATACCACGGTGAAAATACCCTGTACGAGGATACCGTCTGGCAGGGTGAGGTGCTGATTGACGGAATCTTGACGATCGCCATGGGAGCGACATTAGAGATCCGTCCCGGCACCAGGGTCCGCTTCACCCGCATCGACAGCAACGACGATGGTATCGGCGAGAGTGAAATCTTTGCCCAGGGTCGTTTTATCGCGCGCGGCAGTAAGGAGCAGCCGGTAATTTTCACTTCGGCGGAAAAAAATCCCGCCCCGGGTGACTGGGGCGCACTCAATATGATGATGAGTGAAAGCGGCGAGAATCTGCTTGAACACTGCCTGGTTGAATATGGCTATCGCGGCTTTCACTCCCACTTTTCCATCGCTCGCTTGCAGGCTTCCACCTTTCGCTACAACCAGCGTGGCTCACAGTTTCAGGAATCGACAGTCGCTATCAGTGACTGCGATTTCAGTCAAAACTTCAATGGCCTGCAGTTCCGGGATTCGAAGGTTCTGATCGAGAACAGCCGAGTCAGCGACAATCATTGGGGGATAAGGGCGGTGTATGTCGAGCTGCGGATGAGCGGTAACCGCATCGAGGGCAACCGGATCAACGGCATCAGCCTGCGTGATTCAAAGCTTCAGCTGGATGACAACCTGGTGACCGACAACCGTCGCGGCATCTACCTGCAGCGCAGCGAAGGCAAGCTGACCGGCAACCGTATTACTAATAACCGTGAACATGGCATCTATCTTGAAGATTCAGTCGCAACAGTTCAGGGCAATCTGATCCGCAGCAATGGTCGATCGGGATTGAAGCTGCTCGCTGCCGGTGGACTGATCGAGCATAACCGCATCGAACAGAACGTTGAATTCAGCTTCTATAATGCGGGTGATGAGGATTTTAATGTCGGCCCCAATTGGTACGGTAGCGCCGAGCGCAAACCGGAGCTGATGGATGGGCGCAGCCGTGAAGGGCTGGGCCTGCTACTTGTCGCACCTTCACTCTTACGTCAGCCTGAGGTTAAAACATTTTGAAATCCGGATCGCGCTTTTTTACTCTGATTGCCATCTTGTTGCTGGCTCTGTTGCAGACCGGCTGTCAGCCCGAAGGAACCCGCGCAAAGATGCGCATCGGCTATATGAACTGCAACAGTGAAGCCGAGACCCTCAAACGCTTTCGGCCGTTGACCCACTATCTTGGCCAGAAGCTTGGCGTCGATTTCGAGGTTGTGCCGGTTGACACCCAGGATTTCCCGGAACGCTTTGCTGCGGGTGAATTTGAGTTTACCCATACCAATTCGCTGGTCTATCTGATCATGCACGAGGAGAGTCAACTGCAGCTGCTGGCCACCGAGAAACGCGGTCGTTACGGCAGTTACACCTCTGGTTCGATCATCTCGCGTAAGGGGAGTGGGATCAAAACCCTGGCCGACCTCAAAGGCAAGCGCATGGTATTCGGCCCCCAGTTGGCTCCCAGTGGTTTTCTCGCCCAATACGACACCATGCTGCAGGCTGGTATCGACCCTGAGACCGATATCGCCTATTACGCAATTCCAGCGGGCTCGTTCAAGCATGAAAAAGTCGTTTATGGCGTCTATTTCGGTCAGTACGATGTTGGAACCGCACCTTCTCTTGATTTGGAACTGATGGTCGCCGAGGGTAAGATTTTCGCCGATGATTTCAATATTATTGCCGAGAGTCCGATTATTCCGTACTGCACCTTTGGCGCGCGCAACGACCTCGACCCGACCCTGGTCGAGAATTTTCGCAAGGCCCTGGTCGAGTTGACCGAGAAGGAGGTCGTGAGCTACGCAGGGGAAGAGCTCAGGGTCTTGGCTTCTGCCTGGATCGACGGCTACGAAACCCTCGAGGATTCCGATTACGATCAACTGCGCGCCATGGCGAAGCGCGCCAATATGCCACCCTATCAGGAGTTCTGATGGCTGGACGCGATCGCTTCGATATTCTGCTCTGTGGCGGGATGCTGGTTTGTCTCCTGACCCTCGGCTGGCTGCTCATGGCCGGGCAGGGGAGTAATATCTCTGCGGCGGCGCTCGATAAGGCGCTGGAGCAGCAGATCGCCTATCAGGCCAGGATCGATTTTCTGCATAACCTGTATCGGCCGGTTGAAGAGCTGCGCTTGGCCGGACAGGCCTCAGCCGCACTTCTCAAACTGGATGAACTGGCAAGGCATTACCCGCAGGAAGCCCACGGTGAAATCTTGCAAGCCGAAATTCTGCTGGAACGTGGAGCGACCACCGAATCGATCGACCATTATGTGCGCGCGGTGCGCCTCAATGGCGATTATGTCGACCGGGCCAGCCCCCTGAGCAGACGCAGCGGAATTCAGCAACTGGTTGATGTGCAATTGCCTGCTTTTGCCGCCCGTACACGTGAGAAGCCACAAAACCTTGCGTTGAAGAATACCCTGATCGGTCTCTATTACCTGCAGAGTCGTTTGGCCGGATGCTGTGAATATGCAATATGAAATTGCGTGAAAGACAAAATAATATCGTAATCGTAACGGGTCT
>JAUXIR010000179.1 GCA_030620915.1 Geopsychrobacter sp.
CGTCCGGCCTGGTCACTCGGTTCACGTCAGACCGATGTGACCATCGGGCGCTATCTGACCGCCAAACATGCGCTGGTCTACGTCAAGGATGTTCCTGCCTTTTATCTGCCCTATGTGAAGATCCCGATAAAGACTGAGAGGGAATCTGGTTTTCTGGTGCCGAGCCTCGAATTTTCCGACAAGCGCGGTACGGAGTTCTCTACGGCCTGGTATCAGGTGCTGGGCCCTCATATGGATGCGACCTTTTATCTGGACCATCTATCCGAGCTCGGGACTGGGACGGGCCTCGAATATCGCTATATCTTCGGACACAACCAGCGTGGCGAATTCAACGCTTACAAGGTTTTTGCACGGGACGGAGAGAACCGCTGGGCGCTTGACTGGCAGCAGTTCGGACAGCTCACCGATGACTTGCGCCTGGTGGTCGATGTCGAGTATGTGAACGAACGCGACTACTTTGAGGATTATGGGAAAGTCGCGGGTGAGTATAACGAGCAGAAGGTTATCAGCAGCCTCTTTGTCAATCAGCGCTGGTCACAGGCCAGCCTGACGGGTCAAGTCAAGGCGATCAAGGATCTTGAGACCGATGATCCTCTCCCTTGGCAGGCGGCACCGCTGATCGATTTTTCAATCGCTCCCTGGCGATTGGCAAAGACCCCTCTTTATCTTGGACTGGAGTCATCCTACACCAATTTCACCCGTGACCAGGGTGCGACCGGTAAGCGTCTGATGCTGCGTCCGACCCTCGGAATCCATAGTTTTCTGTTTAAGGGAGTCGAGTTTGATTCCGAGTACAGCTACCGTCAGCGCGAATATTTTCAGCTCGACGATGGCTTGACCGACTCCTCCGGCAGTTCGGTCATCAGGGCACGGCTGTCGAGTAGCCTGTCCCGAGTTTTTGGCGGCGGACAGCGGAGTTGGCTGCATGGCATCAAGCCTGAGATTAATTACAATTACACCGAGGATAATCTCTCTGATGAACTGCCTGCCTTTGACCGTTATGATCAGTCCGCTGAACGCAACTCCCTCGGCTATGCTCTGGTAACTCGTTTGACCGGAAAATGGCTGGGTATTGAGGGGACTGAGACACAACGCGAAGTCGTGTGGCTGAAACTGTCCCAAGACTATGCTCTGAATGCAGAAGGAGATGAAGATCCCTTCACTGATCTGCGTACTCAGTTGATCTTGCGCCCCACAACCCACAGCTTATTAGATTTAGATCTTTTATACGATATGGAGCATAACCGCATCCCCGATTATTCAATCGATGGAACCCTAACCGATGGCAAGGGCAATAGCCTGGGAGTGTCCTATCATAAGCGCCGGCCTGTGACCGGCCTGGGGGAGATCGAGAATCTCAATTTTAATTTTGATTTTGCCTTGCTGAAACCCCTCTATCTCCACTATGAGCAGCGTTATGACATCCTGGAATCTAACCGGCTTGAGCAGGTCATCAGCCTGGATCTCCGCCAGCAGTGCTGGGGTTTGAAAACGACCCTGCGTGAACGCGAAGAGGAGCGCTCGATCATGTTCACTTTGACCCTGAGTGGTATCGGTGAAGTCGGCCAATATGGTAGAAAGTATGGTGCTAATTGAGTATGAAGATGTCGGGAAAAGAAGGTTGACCCTGTAGTTTGAGCGTGCGAAGCTCAGGGCCGAGTCGGGGAGGTTTGATTGGCTACAGGCAAAGAACCGGGTTTGCCGGTAAAAAAAATGATCCCGTCCTGGCTGATTTTGATCGTGCTGGCGATGTTCGGTTTCGCTCTCCTGGGGGAACGTGGCGTTTTACGTGCACTCCAATCCTACCATCACAAGCAGGACCTTGAGCAGCAACTGTCGGTATTGCAAGAACAGAAGGAGCAGCTGCGTAAAGAGATCCGCTTGCTGCAAAAAGATCGGGACCATTGGGAGCAACTTGCGCGCAAGGAGCTGGGAATGGTTCGTGAGGGTGAGTTGATTTATCAGTTCTCCGGCGAGGCCAGCCTGCCAATGGTGAATGAGTAATCAGGTGCCTCGCTGAAGAGCTCAGCTACCATGTAAGCCATAGGCTAACGCGTCTTGCCGGCCCACCAGATAACGACGCAATTTTTCGGAACTCTATGATGTGCAAGGAACTGATATGGGGACAGGGATGGATATGAGATCGACAACGAAAACACGGGTGCAGCGTCGGCTTGAAAAAAAACAGGCGTTGTTGTTGGTGGCACTGGTGCTGGTGACCTCGTTGGTCAGTTTCGTGCTGGGTGTCGTTGTTGGACGGCATAGCGAAGAACCGGCAGTCGCTCAGCAGAGCAGTGAGCCACAACGGATAGTTGTCGACGATAAATTGGTTGCACCGGCTAAACCGGTGATGATTGAGCCTGAACCCGCAGAAGAAAAATTGACATTTTACGACAACTTGTCGAAAGACGAGATGGCTCCGATTGGGAGCGGTATCAATTTGCCGCCAGTCGTGGAGCAACCGAAGATTGTTGATGAGGTCGAGGCGCCAGCGGTTTCGGTTAAGCCGGAGCAGGATCAGCCGACTGCGATTTCTTCACCGGTTCCGACCCCAGCTCCGGTTGCGGCCCCGGTCCAGGTCCCTGCGCCGGTGAGCACGGCGGAGTCTGACCGGCTGCCAGCGGTTACCACGGGGGCCGTCTGGGTCGTTCAGGTGTTTTCATCCAAGTCTGCAGCCGATGCCGGGATGCTGCGCGACAAACTGGGTAGCAAGGGATATCCCGCGTTTATTGCCGAGGCCGATCTTGGGAAAAAGGGGATCTGG
This sequence comes from Geopsychrobacter sp., assembly GCA_030620915.1. GTDB lineage: Bacteria > Desulfobacterota > Desulfuromonadia > Desulfuromonadales > Geopsychrobacteraceae > Geopsychrobacter. The sequence continues at coordinate 2,765 of JAUXIR010000179.1, forward strand.
TATCGGGTTCTGTTTGGCCCTTATGCCGATAAAACCGCTGCGGTTCAGGCCCAAATCTATGCAGAAAAAAAAGATAAACTGGCGGGCTTTGCCAAGCGTCGTTGACTGGTCGATGGCGGGGCCGTTTTTTGCTTGACATTTCTCCGCCAGAGTACTATTTTCCTGCCTCGTGTCGCGGGATGGAGCAGTCTGGTAGCTCGTCGGGCTCATAACCCGAAGGTCGGAGGTTCAAATCCTCCTCCCGCAACCAAAGCCGATCCTCCTTTAAGGGAGTTAAGATAGATTTCGGCGGTATAGCTCAGTTGGTTAGAGCATGCGGCTCATATCCGCAGTGTCCGGAGTTCGAATCTCTGTACCGCCACCATTTTGAAAAGCCCTTCCCGGTTCCGGGGAGGGCTTTTTTGGTTTATAGTCACATTTTGGGCTTGAGCGCTAATGGCAGCGCAGCTGACGAGGGTCTTGTGGAGTTAGCATTTAAAAAAAAAATCCGTCAGGCCGAGTTTGCCGAGGGCAGCGTGTTGCTGCTGGCGGTCTCCGGTGGGGTCGATTCGGTGGTGCTGCTCGATCTGCTGGCAGGGTGCGCGGCGCAATTTGCGCTAAGGCTGCAGGTTCTTCACCTTGACCACCAGATCCGCCCCGAAAGCAGAGCGGACGCTGAATTCGTGCGCGACCTCTGCGCCGGCTTGGATATCCCCTGCCGAATAGAAACCGTTGATGTCCCTGCGCTGGCCAAAGAACGTCGGCTGAGCCTTGAAACGGCGGGCCGTGAGGCGCGACGTAGGGCGCTATTGGCTTGGGCTGAAGAATATGGTTGCGCGCGGATCGTGCTTGCTCATCACCTGGACGATCAGGCCGAAACCTTCTTGCAGCGGTTGTTGCGCGGTAGCGGCGGGAGCGGGCTGCAGGGCATGTCCTTGCAGGATGGGCTTTGGTGGCGCCCTCTGCTCGGGTTTTCGCGTCAGCAAATTCTGGCCTATGCCGCGCAACGGCGGCTTGATTGGGCCGAGGACGCCAGTAACGCCGATACCAGATTCTTGCGCAACCGGATCCGCCATCGTTTGTTGCCCGCTTTACGTGAATACAATCCACAAATTACCCGGCGACTGTCATCCTTGAGCCGCCAGTTTCAGCTTGAGGAAGATTTCTGGCAGCAGCAGATAGCCACGATCTGGCCTGGGTTGTTTTTGTCTGATAGCGACGGTCTGCGCCTGAATCGACGGGTGCTCCTCGAATGCCATCCTGCCCTGCAAATGCGTCTTCTGCGTGAGAGTTTGCGTCTTGTCCGCGGCGATTTGAAATCGATCGAAAGGGTACACCTGGAGGCCTTGCTTGAGTTGTCGCTCGCTGAACGGTCTCAGGCCGAGCTTGATCTGCCTGATTGCTGGGCCGCGCGACGCTATGATCAGCTGTGGCTGCGCAAGACTGCTCCGCGGATCGCAGGCTTCGATCTGCTGCTGGAGGTTGATGTGCCTTTGCGTCTGCCCGATGGTCGAGTTTTGCTGGCTGAGCTACGGAACCAAGCGGTCGAAGTCGATCGCGAGCTTGGAGTCTTTGATGCGAATCAACTGCGGTTCCCCCTGCGCGTGCGGAGTCCGCAGCCGGGTGATCGTTTTCGGCCATCAGGGATGTCGGGGCAGCGCAAGATCAAGGATTTTTTGATCGATTTGAAGCTGGAGAAGGAACAGCGTCTCTGCTTGCCCCTACTGCTGAATCAAGAGGAGGTTCTGTGGCTAGTTGGATTGCGTCGATCGGCACTTGCGCCGGTTACCGATGGTTGTCGCGAAACCCTTGTTGTCCGGCTGCTGGAGGGGGACGATTTGGCGACAAAGCCCTTGTGAGTCCGGTTTGTTTATGGTAGTTTTTTCAACACTTTCGCGCCA
>JAUXIR010000052.1 GCA_030620915.1 Geopsychrobacter sp.
TCCCGAGGGTGGAATCGTTGAGAAGGAAGCAGCACTCAGCATAGCGAATGTTATGCTGATCTGTTCCTCCTGTAGCGAGGCGTCTCGGACTGGGATTCGTACCCTCGAAGATGGTAGCAGAGTTCGTTATTGCAAAAAATGTAACGAAATCGTAGATAAGTAAACGGAGAGTTTGATGGCCAGGTTAAAGCAGGCATATCAGCAGGAACAAGTTCCTGCGCTGATGAAAGAGTTCCAGTACCGGAACGTCATGGAAGTTCCTCGGATTGAGAAGGTTGTTCTCAATATGGGGCTGGGTGAAGCAATTCAGAATCCAAAACTGCTCGAATCAGCAGTCGAGGAACTGGCTGCAATCACCGGTCAGAAAGCTGTAATAACCCGTGCCAAACGGTCTATTGCTGGTTTTAAACTACGTGAAGAGATGCCGATTGGCACCTGCGTTACCCTGCGTCAGGACCGTGCCTGGGAGTTTCTCGATCGTCTGATTAACGTCGCTCTTCCCCGAGTTCGTGACTTTAAGGGTATTTCAGGCAAAGCGTTTGATGGTCGTGGTAACTACACCATGGGCATCCGTGAACAGCTGATTTTTCCTGAGGTCGACATTGATACGATTGCCAAGGTCTCCGGGTTGAATATCACAATAGTAACGACAGCCAAGACCGATGAGGAAGGGCGCGCCCTCCTTGCTGGTATGGGCATGCCGTTCCGGAAATAAGTATAGGCTAGCGGAGGAAAGTTGTGGCTAAGAAGTCGATGATCGCCAAGGCCAAACGGCCTAAGAAATTTCAGGTTCGCGAGTATAACCGTTGCCCTATCTGCGGCCGCCCGCGTGCTTATTATCGTAAGTTTGATATGTGCAGAATTTGTCTGCGGAAACTGGCCAACGAGGGGAAACTCCCTGGTGTGGTCAAGTCCAGCTGGTAACAGCGCTAAGAAGGAGCTCCACCCATGTCAATGACCGATCCGATCGCGGATTTACTGACGCGTATCCGCAATGCCGGGATGGCCAGGCACGCCAAGCTTGATCTTCCCTCCAGCAACGTTAAGGTTGCAATCTGTGAAGTTCTCAAAGAGCAAGGCTATATCAAGAACTATAAGGCCATCTCTGATAACAAGCAGGGTGTACTGCGTGTTTATCTGAAATATGATGAAAATCAGACTCATGTCATTCATGAGATCAAGCGAGTTTCTAGCCCGGGTTGCCGTGTATATGTCGGTCAGGGTGAAATTCCTCGGGTCAAGAATGGCCATGGTTGTTCGATCCTTTCGACCTCGAAAGGGGTGCTGGATGATGTTGCAGCCCGCCGTGAACAGGTCGGTGGGGAAGTGATCTGTACCATCTGGTAAGCAGATTCTAGTAGAGAGCGTAAGGAGCTTCACCATGTCAAGAATTGGAAAACTTCCCGTTGCCATCCCTTCGGGGGTTAAGGTTTCACTTAACGGTAACGAGATCAGTATTCAGGGTGCAAAGGGTAGCCTGAAACAGCTGCTACCTGAGCGTATCATTATCGCTGTTGAGGCTGAACAGATTGTTGTTACTCGTCCCAGCGAAAGCAAGCAAGACAGTGCATTGCACGGTCTGACCCGCGCTCTGATCAATAATATGGTTGTTGGTGTCAGCGATGGGTTTACCCGTGAGCTGGAAATCAATGGCGTCGGTTATCGCGCTGAACTTAGTGGTTCGGTGCTGACCTTAAGTCTTGGTTTTTCACATCCTGTTGTTTATGAAATCCCCAAGGGGATCGAGATTGTAGTCGAAAAGCAGACCCGTTTGACTGTCAAGGGTATTGATAAGCAATTGGTCGGTTCTACGGCCGCCAAGATTCGTTCCTTCCGTAAGCCTGAGCCTTACAAGGGTAAGGGCATTAAGTACGCTGAGGAGCGCATCCTGCGCAAAGCCGGTAAGACCGGTAAGTAATAGATAAGGAGTTTTGTCGTGAATGTTGCGCAGAATAGGCGACTCGCCCGGCTCAAGCGTCAGGCGCGTGTTCGGAAAAAAGTAACCGGTACTCCTGTGCGTCCGCGCCTTTCGGTCTACCGCAGTGCTGGCCATATCTATGCCCAGATTATTGAAGATACCAACGGCCATACCTTGGCTGCTGCTTCGACTCTGAGCAAGGAAATTGCTGGTTCACTGAAATCTAAAGGGAATGTCGAGGCCGCCAAGGCGGTTGGAACGGCTATCGCCAAACAGGCGCTGGCTAAAAATATCGACACAGTTGTTTTTGACCGTAACGGCTTTTTGTATCAGGGCCGCGTTCAAGCTCTGGCTGACGCTGCCCGCGAAGCCGGCCTGAAGCTCTAAGAGGAGAAGATCGTGCAACGTATCGATCCGAACGAGATGGAATTGACCGACAAGGTTATTCATATCAACCGAAATTCAAAGGTCGTTAAGGGTGGTCGTCGTTTCAGCTTCTCCGCACTGGTTGTTGTCGGTGATGGTGCTGGACGTGTCGGCTACGGACTTGGTAAAGCTAAAGAGGTTCCTGAGGCGATCCGTCAGGGTGTCGAGCAGGCTCGCAAGAGTCTGATTAATGTCCCCCTTGAAGGGACCTCAATCCCCTATGATGTGCTTGGTAAATTCGGCGCTGGCAGAGTTCTGCTCAAGCCTGCATCCGAAGGTACTGGTGTTATCGCTGGTGGAGCAGTTCGCCCCGTTCTGGAGGCTGTTGGTATTCACAACATCCTGACCAAGTGCCTGGGTTCAAACAACCCGCACAACGTGGTCAAGGCGACCTTTGAAGCTCTGAAAATGCTCAGAAGCCCGGCCGAGATTAGAGCTCGCCGTGGTCTGTCCTGAGCCCGCCTGTTTAGGTGACTTGCAAGGAGACTGGCCATGTCGGCTGAAGTGAAAGTAACCCTGAAGAAAAGTCCGATTGGACGCGCTGCCTATTTTGGCAAAGTGCTTAAAGGACTTGGCCTTAATAAACTGCAACAAACCGTCTGCCTTAAGGATACTCCTGAAATTCGTGGGATGATTCGCAAGGTAGAACACATGGTAGTTGTTGAAGACTGATTTTCGTAGAGGACTACACGATGGATCTGAGTAATCTGCAACCGGCTCCCGGTTCAACAAAAAATAGAAAGCGCATTGGTCGTGGTCCTGGCTCCGGAACGGGTAAAACCTCCGGTAAGGGGCATAAAGGCCAGAATGCACGTAGTGGTGGTGGTGTTAAGCCTGGTTTTGAGGGTGGGCAAATGCCTCTGCAGCGTCGTTTGCCAAAGCGTGGTTTTACCCCGCTGAGCCGCAAAGAATACGCTCTGGTTAATCTCGGCGATCTTGAGAGTTTTGATGCGGGCAGTACTGTCGGTCTGGAAGCGCTTTCAAACGCCGGGCTGGTAGGTCGACTCAAGGATGGCGTCAAGGTCCTTGCCTCAGGCGACTTTACTAAATCATTGACCGTTCAAGCGCATAAATTCAGCAAATCAGCGGTAGCCAAGATCGAGGCTGCCGGTGGTAAAGTTGAGGTGATCTAACGTGTGGAATACGCTGCAGAATATCATCGCCATTCCTGAACTGCGGCGCCGCATCCTTTTTACTCTGGGGATGCTTGCTGTATACCGTATCGGTTGTCATGTGCCGACCCCTGGTATTGATTCTCAGGTGCTGAGTAAGTTTTTTGAAGGCACAGAGGGGACCTTGCTCGGTATGGTCAGTGCCTTTACCGGTGGTGCCTTGGAGCGGATGACGGTTTTTGCCCTCGGGATTATGCCGTACATCAGTGCATCGATTATTCTGCAACTCCTCACGGTCGTCTTTGAACCAATCGAGAAACTCTCGAAAGAGGGTGAGCAGGGTAAGCGCAAAATCACTCAGTATACCCGTTACGGCACCATTGTGCTGGCGATTATACAGGGTGCCGGTATCGCTGTTGGTCTACAGACCATGACCGGCCCTGCCGGTGAGTTGGTTGTTCCGAATCCCGGCACAAGCTTTATCTTGATGACGATTCTAACCTTGACTGCCGGGACCGCATTTATTATGTGGCTGGGCGAGCAGGTTACCGAGCGTGGTATCGGAAACGGTATCTCTCTGATCATTTTTGCGGGAATCGTGGCAGGCACTCCTTCTGCGATCGTCAATTCACTTAGACTGCTTGATACTGGTGCGATTACACCGGCTATCATGCTCTTTATTCTGTTGCTGATGATCTTTGTTGTCGCTGCGATCGTTTTCATGGAGAGCGCTAAGCGCCGTGTACCGATTCACTATGCCAAGCGGGTTGTTGGCATGCGTAATATGGGCGGACAGGCGAGTTATCTCCCGCTGAAGATTAATATGAGTGGAGTCATTCCGCCAATCTTCGCCAGCTCGATTATCATGTTCCCGGCAACGGTCGCAAACTTAATTGATGTGCCTTGGGTTCAATCCGTAGCTGCGGTGATGTCACCGGGTCACTGGATCTATAACCTTTTTTATGTTGCATTTATCGTCTTCTTTTGCTACTTCTACACGGCTGTGACCTTCAACCCGGTCAACGTGGCGGAAAATGTCAAGAATCAGGGTGGTTTTATCCCTGGTATTCGACCTGGCAAAGAGACCGCTGATTACCTCGATACGGTGCTCGGACGCTTGACTTTTGCCGGTGCGATTTATATTTCAGCGGTTTGCGTATTGCCGACCTTCATGATCAGTAAGTTCAATGTTCCCTTCTTCTTCGGTGGGACATCGCTGCTGATAGTTGTTGGCGTCGGCATGGACACGGCTTCTCAGATTGAGGCTCATCTGATATCGCGGTCTTATGAAGGTTTTATGAAGGGTGTGTCGCTCAAGGGGCGTCACGGCTGATAAGGGTCTTTGACGATGAAGTTGATTCTGCTCGGGCCTCCGGGGGCTGGTAAGGGAACTCAGGCTGCTCAAATTGTTGAGAGTTTCGGTATCCCGCAAATTTCGACCGGTGATATGTTGCGTGCTGCTGTGCGTGCGCAGACTCCGATGGGTCTTAAGGCGAAAGAAGCAATGGATGCGGGCGCACTGGTTACGGACGCGATTGTTATCGGGATCGTAAGTGAGCGACTGCAACAAGAAGACTGCGAGAAGGGCTTTATCTTGGATGGCTTCCCTCGCACGCTACCCCAGGCGGATGCCTTGGCGCTGACCTTGTCGGGCCTTGGTAAGGACCTGGATGCTGTTGTCTCGCTTCAGGTTGAAACGACTGCGCTGGTAGAGCGCCTGACCGGTCGTCGCGCCTGTCGTGATTGTTCACGCGGTTTCCACGTGAGCTTTGATCCTCCTGCTGCCGAAGGGATCTGCGACAGTTGTGGCGGCGAGCTTTTCCAGCGTGGTGATGATCAGGAAGAGACCATCCGCAATCGGATGGAGGTTTATCACCAGCAGACTGCGCCGCTTGAAGATTATTATCGTCAGTCAGGCTTGCTGAAGGTTGTCGATGGCATGGCACCGATCGCCGCTGTCACGCAGCAGGTACTCGATATTTTAAAGGCGATCTGAAGTGATCGTTGTTAAGTCCTCAGCTGAACTGGAACGGATGCGTTGTTCCGGCAGAATGGTGGCTGAGGTTTTGGAGTCGATTCGAAGAAAAGTTGCTCCTGGTGTCACTACCCTTGAGCTGGATCGCTTTGCTGAAAATCAATGTAAGAAGTGGAAGGCTAAGCCTGCGTTTAAGGGTTATGGTGGCTTTCCATATACGCTCTGTGCGTCCCCCAATGACCGGGTTGTTCATGGATTTCCGAACTCTGAGCCATTGTTGGACGGAGATATCATCAGTATAGACTTTGGTCTTATCTATGATGGCTTTTACGGAGATTCGGCAGTGACGCTGGCGGTTGGTGAGATCGACCCTGAGACACGTAAGCTGCTTGATGTAACCAGGCAGTCGCTTGAGGATGGAATTGCCGCAGCACTTGCCGGTGGCCGCCTGTCGGATATATCACAGGCTGTTCAGGCATGTGCCGAGGCGCAGGGTTATGGTGTTGTGCGTGAGTTTGTCGGGCATGGCATCGGCCGGGCTCTGCATGAAGATCCGCAGATTCCAAATTACGGACCAGCCGGTCGCGGCCCGCAGCTCAAGCCGGGGATGACTCTGGCGATCGAGCCGATGATTAATTCTGGAACCCCTGCGGTCAAGGTTCTGGAGGATGGCTGGACAGCCGTGACTCTTGACGGTGGCATGTCTGCTCATTTTGAGCACACTGTTGCGGTGACTGAGAACGGTCCGGAGATATTGACCAAACTTTAAGATGAACTACCATTGCTGCTTATATCGGTGGACTATGGTTGTAGTAACATGAACAAGGAAAAGGATCTCAGGATGAAGGTTAGATCTTCAGTAAAGAAAATCTGTGATAAGTGCAAAGTAGTTAAGCGAAAAGGGGTCGTGCGGATCATCTGCGAGAATCCCAAGCATAAGCAAAGACAGGGATAGACCCTAGGAGGACAGGAAATTGGCACGTATTGCTGGAGTCGATTTACCACGCAACAAGCGCATCGAAGTGGCTATGACCTACGTTTATGGTGTCGGTCGTACCTCTTCGCAGAAGATTCTTTCATCTGCTGGCGTGGATCTGAATACCCGTACTGACGATCTGACGGAGGCCGAACTGGCTAAAATCCGTGAGATTGTTGATGCGGATTATCGAATTGAAGGTGACCTCCGTCGTGAGGTGACCATGAATATCAAGCGGTTGATGGACTTGGGTTGCTATCGCGGCCTTCGTCATCGCAGAGGGCTGCCTTGTCGAGGTCAGAAGACCAAGACCAACGCCCGGACCCGTAAAGGGCCCAAGAAGACCGTTGCCGGTAAGAAAAAGTAAGCGGGAGATACCATGGCTAAGTCGGGTAAGAAAGTTGTCAGGAAGAGGGTCGAGAAAAAGAATATTGCACGCGGAGTTGTGCATATTCAGGCCACCTTCAATAATACCATTGTTACCATCTGTGATCCTGCCGGCAACGTAATTGCCTGGTCGACATCAGGTACTAAAGGTTTCAAGGGCTCACGTAAAAGTACTCCTTTTGCTGCTCAGATGGCTGCTGAAGATGCAGCTCTCAAGGCAAAGGAGCATGGGATGAGGTCGGTCGAGGCTTATGTGAAGGGGCCAGGTAGTGGACGTGAGTCTGCCCTACGTGCTCTTTCACTGGCGGGTCTGACTGTGACCATGATTAAAGATGTTACCCCCATCCCCCACAACGGTTGTCGTCCGCCGAAGCGTCGTCGCGTTTAAGCGGTAAGGAGGAAGAAGTTGGCTAGGTATTCCGGAGCTGTCTGCCGTCAGTGCAGAAGAGAAAGTGCAAAGCTGTTCCTGAAAGGGGACAGGTGCTATACCGATAAATGTGCCATTGAACGTCGCAACTATGCCCCCGGGCAGCACGGTCAGCGTCGTACAAAGGTCTCAGAATATGGTGTTCAGATGCGTGAGAAGCAGAAGGTGAAACGCACCTACGGCCTGCAGGAAAAGCAGTTCCGTCTCTACTTCTCCAAGGCTGATCGCATGAAGGGTGTCACTGGTGAAAACCTGCTGATTCTTCTTGAGCGTCGTTTTGACAGCATTGCTTATCGTCTTGGATTCGCTGTTTCTCGTGCTCAGGCACGGACAATGGTGCGTCACGGTCATTTCAACATTAATGGTCGTAAGGTCAATATCCCTTCTTACCTGGTCCGTCCGGGTGATGTGGTTGAGCTGCGCGAAAAGAGCCGTGAAATTGTCACTTTCAACGAGTCTCTTGATAGTGTTATGCGTCGCGGTGTCCCCTCTTGGGTTGAAATCGACCGTGAGAACTTCAAGGGGACCATCAAGGCAATGCCGGTTCGTGATGAACTGACCACGCCGGAATTCCAGGAACAACTGATTGTCGAACTGTATTCCAAATAACAGTCTGTGATGTCAGGGTTGTCTTGAGAGGGAGTACACGATTATGTATAAAAACTGGAGAGATCTGATCAAGCCCTCGCGGCTGCAGATCGATGCAGATACGCTGTCTGATTCGTATGGTAAGTTCGTTGCTGAGCCTCTTGAGCGCGGATTTGGAACTACGCTTGGGAATTCCCTGCGTAGGATTCTGCTCTCATCATTGCAGGGCGCAGCAATCACTTCGATGCGAATCAAGGATGTGCAGCACGAGTTCTCTAGCGTCTCAGGAGTAACTGAGGATGTGACTGATATCCTTTTGAATCTCAAAGGGGTCAAGGTCCGCCTGCATGGTCATGATACACGCAACATTCGTATCGTCAAAA
>JAUXIR010000320.1 GCA_030620915.1 Geopsychrobacter sp.
ATCGTGGTCCCGTCCTACCTCCCCTCGACGGCGACCCTGTCCAACTACCTGCTCCATACACCGGGCGCCATGCAGGGGCTGGTCAAGCACCCCTTCAACAAGGACCTCGATCAACAGCTTCGCGCCATAGATCTCGCCATTCCGGTGCCTGCAGAGAGCGTAATGGATGTCTGCCACCGCGTGTTTAAGGGTCTATACCTGCCCGATGCCGCCGCTGCGGCCACCGAGGCCCAAACCCTGGTGGACGAGCGCGCCCTGCTCAAGCCGGTGAAGCGTACCCTGATTCACGCCCGCGGCTGCACGGCCGCCAAGCTGATCCAGGTCGCCCAGCGCCAAGGGATCGAGGTGGTGCTGGTCCAATCCGACCCCGATATGGATTCAGCGGTTGCCGCCCAACTCACCGGGAAGGACACCCTGATCTGCATCGGCGGCAATACCCCCGACGAATCCTATCTCAACGCCAAATCGGTGCTGCGGATTGCCGAACAGGAGCGGGTCGATTCGCTCCATCCCGGCATCGGATTCCTGTCGGAAAACGCAGACTTCGCCCGCCTCTGCCGCAATCGCGGGATCAACTTCATCGGCCCCTGGGTCTCCAGTATGGAGTTGATGGGCAACAAGACCAACGCCATCGACACTGCTCATAAGGCGGGCGTACCCGTCGTCCCGGGAAGTCACGGCATCATCGGCAGCGTGGAGACCGGCATGGAGGTCGCCGAGATCATCGGTTACCCGGTGCTGCTCAAGGCCGTCCACGGCGGCGGCGGCAAGGGAATACAGGTGGTGGAAAAACCCGAAGATTTCCGCGAAATCTTCTTCACTATCTCCTCGGAGGCCAGGGCAGCCTTCGGGTCGGGGGATATCTACCTGGAAAAATACATCACCAATCTGCGTCATATCGAAGTACAGATCCTGCGCGATACCCACGGCAACTGCTCTATTCTCGGCCTGCGCGACTGCTCGGTGCAGCGCAACAATCAGAAGATCTTCGAAGAGTCGGGCTCGACCATGTTGCCCGAAAACCTCGAACAGGATGTGTACCGCTTCGCCGAATTGATCTCCAACCAGTGCGACTATATCGGGGCGGGCACCGTCGAATTTATCTACGACCTCGACAACAACGCCATCTATTTCATGGAGATGAATACCCGGCTCCAGGTCGAGCATCCCGTTACCGAGAAGGTGACCGACGTGGATATCGTCGCCAACCAGTTCAAGATTGCCGGTGGCGGCTCGATTGCAGATCTCACCAGCAAACCCCGGGGCTATGCCATCGAGGCACGCATCACCGCTGAACGCACCGCGGTTGAGGGCTCTGAAATCACATTCATTCCGACTCCCGGCGATGTTACGGCCTTCAGCATCCCCGCAGGAGACCATATCACGGTGATCAAGATGGTCGAGGCCGGCAAACCGATCACCCCCTACTACGACTCGCTGATTGCGCAGATCATCGTCAGCGGTGAAGACCGGGACGATGCCGCGGACAAACTGCTTGCCGCCCTGGAGCAGACCGTAATCCAAGGGGTTCACACCAATATCCCGCTGCTCAAACGGGTCCTGAAAGATGAGACCTTCCGCGAGGGGGTCTATAACACCCAGTATCTCAACGGACTGCTTGAACGGATCGACGTCCAGGAGATGATAGCGGAGGGCGATGCGGCCTCCGGGTCCGCCCAGGTGGCCCTCGACCGCTCCGCTGTCGAGATCGAGGGGAGCAGCGAACTCAAAGTCATCTCCCCCTCCACCGGGGTCTTCTACGATGCCTCATCCCCCAGCGAGCCGCCCTTCGCCCCAGTCGGCAAGACATTGAAAATCGGCGACACCATCGGCCTGCTCGAGGCGATGAAACTGTTCTCCTCGCTCTCGCTGAAAAACTGCAACCCGGGAGGCAGCTTCTACGATCCGGAAAAGGTCTTTGAAGTAGTCCGTGTGATTCCCACCCCCGGCCAGGCGGTCAATAAAGGGGATCTCCTGTTTGTCATCAAGGAGGCAGCCTGAGGCCCTTCAAAATGGCATCACCTGCGATAAATTCACCGCATAATGATCAACTAACAGCAAAAGAACAGGAGTAAATCGAAATGGCTAATTTAACAGGTAAGGTTGCGGTCGTGACTGGTGGTTCAAGAGGCATCGGTGCTTCGATTGCCAAAGGGCTTGGCAGAGAAGGTGCGAAGGTGGTTATCAATTACAACCACAGCCACGAAAAAGCTCAAGCGGTTGTAGAAGAAATCAAGGCACTGGGCGGTTCAGCCCTGGCGATGCAGGCCGATATCTCAGAGGCCGAAGAGACCAAGGTCTTCATCGAGAAGGTCCTGGGTGATTTTGGCAAGATCGATATCCTGGTCAATAATGCCGGGATTACCCGGGACCGGTCTTTCAAGAAGATGTCGTTTGACGAATGGCATAAAGTCATCGATACCAATCTGTCTTCGGCCTTCAACACCTGCAAAATTGCCCTTCCGGCGATGCTGGAACAAAAATATGGTCGGATTATCAATATCAGTTCGGTTATCGGCCAGTCAGGCGGGTTCGGCCAAACCAACTATGCTTCGGCCAAAGCCGGTCTGATCGGCTTCACCAAATCTCTTGCTCTGGAAACGGCAAAAGCGGGTATCACCGTCAATGCCATCTGCCCTGGGTTCATCGCCACGGAGATGGTTAGCGAGATGCCGGAAAATGTTCGGGAAGCAATCATTGCCCAGGTTCCTATGAAGAAACTGGGTGAACCCGCGGAGGTTGCCAAAGGGGTTCTTTTTCTCTGCGAAAGTGAATACATGACGGGTCAATGCCTTAACTTAAACGGCGGACTTTACATGCTGTAAACAATATTTTGAAAACCAAAACCACTGTAATTTTTTTTATTAGGAGTAGATATGAAACCGTTTCGACTGAACCAACACGGAAAACTGGTGTTTCCCTCGAGCATCTTCGTCGACCTCGATTTCTCGATCATCACCGATCTCGACCACTTGGGGGCCATCATTCGGCGGGACTTCGAAGTGAAGGCTCCGACGGGCACCGAAATCGCCGAGCGGGCCGCCGCTGGAGCCTATTCGACGCG
>JAUXIR010000057.1 GCA_030620915.1 Geopsychrobacter sp.
ATGGTTGTCTCGGCTGTCACTCAACCGACGGCAGCAGACTGGTCGGACCGAGCTTCAAGGGACTGGGCGGGCGCACCAGCGAAATAAAACGCGATGGACAGGAGTTAACATTGAAGGTTGATGCCGATTACCTGCGGCGGGCGATCCGTGATCCGAACCATGAGGTTGTTGAGGGTTACCCGGCGATCATGCCGTCCTACGATCATCTCAGCGTTGAAGAGATCGGTGCGATCGTTGAAGAACTGTTGAAGAAGTAACTGAAAAGAGGATTCTTGAAACAGCTCCTTACTTTGATTGCCGGAGTCGAAGCAGGTTTTGTCGCCGGCGACACCCCGGGAATCCTCAGCCGGTTGTTGCGCGCTCGTCTGGCGAGTCTGGTGGCGCTCTCCGCGCTGAGTGGCTACCTGTTTGCCGCGCACACTTTCACAATGGCTGCGGTACTGCTGACCCTGGCGATCTGGCTCCTGGCCGCCGGCTGTTCGGCGCTCAACCAGCTGCAAGAGATCGAGATCGATGGCCGGATGCGCCGCACCCGCTCAAGGCCGCTGCCCGCCGGTGATCTCACTGCGACACAAGCCCTGGTGATCGCGGGTATCGCGATTGCCGGTGGCTTATTGCTGTTGCTGAACATCGGTCTGCCCCCACTACTACTCGGCCTGTTGGCAATTCTCTGGTACAACGGCGTCTACACCCCGCTCAAGAAAATAACCGCCTGGGCGGTCTTTCCCGGGGCCGTCTGCGGGGCCTTGCCGCCACTGATCGGCCACAGTGCCGCCGGTGGCTCAATCTTCGATGTGTCGGCGATAATCCTGGCCGGCACCCTGCTGATCTGGCAGGTCCCCCATTTCTGGCTGCTGGCCTGGCGCTACCGTCAGGACCAACTCGACTCCGGCCTGCCGACCCCCTTCCGCAAGCTGAGTGACTCCCGCCTGTTCGCCATCAACGGCTGCTGGCTTGCCGCACTGGCACTCAGCTACCTGCTCTTTGTGCTCTTCGGCATGATTGTCAGCCAAGTTCTTGCCAATATTTATCTAAGCTTACTCAGCGCCCTGTTGCTGGCCGGGATCCGCGAACTGCTGCGCGGGCCACAATCGGCCAGCAGTGGGCGCCTGTTTCATCTGATCAACCTGTCGATGGCACTTCTTCTACTCACCCTGATCTGTGACAGCCTGCTCTAAAACCCAGCTCAGCGCCTAACGCCTCTATTTTTCCGCAACATCACCGAATTGAACCAATACCCCAAGTAAGTCCTGTGCCAACAAAGAACTCAATTGAGCGCGAGCCCGAACCTCAGCCATCTCTGCCTGACGAGCCGAACTTTTGTAAGACCAATGATGTGAGCCGATGACATTCCCGCTCGCTGTTTCGATCAGGGAAACCCTCAGGGTCCCGCGCACCCAGTTCCAGCCATCCGTAGTTTTCAGCTTTTCACTGCCGAGATCAGCCCGCAGCTGGTATTCGGCCCGAGCCGCGCTGGCCAGATGCCTGATCCCGGCATTACCGAGTGCACCAGCCAAAATAGCATCCGCCTGGCCGAGGTCATCCCTTGCAACCACAAGCCCAATCTGCCAGCGGTCAAGCAGGCTTTCAAAATCGCTCTTCAATTTGGCCAGCTGATATCTTGAGGTTAACCCGTTGCCAGTCAGATCGACGATCCGCAGCATTTTTTGCGGATGTTGTCGCCGCAGCTGTGCGTCAAGCGCGTTGTAGGCCGCACTGACCTTTTCGGGTAAGGGCTCATCACGCCGGGCGCGCCCGATATTCTGTTCGGTCTCTCTATCGAGGGCATCGATTTCGGCGCGCAGGCGGTTGCCGGTCTGCAGCCGGTCAAGCACCGCCAGGGCATGGTAATCCCCACCGCCTTCTGCGCGCCAGGTCTGAGCTATCTGCACGCCGTTGATCACCTGGCTGGTCTGCATCTGGATATCGCGACTGATACTGGTTTGCAAACCATCCTTACCAGTGCCACCCTGCTGCCACTGCAGACGCTCACTGCTGCTCTCGCGCACCGCAACTTCAAACACCTTGGCCAGATCAGCTCGCGCCCGGTCACGAGCCAGACCGGCAGTCGCCCCCTGGCCGCGGCCACACAGATAGCGACTGGCCGGGTAGGCCGCCGGTTCAGACTCGAGCCAGTCGGGGATTGCCGGACCCTTGGCACAACCGACACACAAAATCAACATGATCAGGGGAATGAACGTTCTCATCTGTGCTCTCCCAACAAAGAACCCGCTGCCACCTCATGACAGGAGATAAAGTTTTTTTGGCCGGACTCCAGGCGCACAGCAGGATAAAACAGCTTTGTGACCGGCTGTCCGTCGAGGTCGAGAAGCTCAACCTCAAGATCGTAAACTCCCGCCGGCAAGGCGATCCGCGCCAGCTGGATACTGGCAGGTAGAGACATCCAGCTACGAGTGTCAGCACGTTCGGTCAACAGGCCGGCGACATTGACCAACAGCCCGGCCAGACCATTCTTTTTATCGGTCCGCTTGACCAGCTGATGTTTAAGGATCGCCCGCGCCGTCGCCCGTGCCAGAATCGCCGGTTGATTACGTTCGAGTTCGGCAATCGCCAGCTCCTCGATACTCGCAAAGGTTTCGGTTTCAACCACCTGACCACCAATCCTGAGTCGGGCCGCCGAAAAACAGCTCTGGCGCCGCTGATAGGCCGGCAGGGCAACACGGATTAATGGCCCTTGAAGCATTGGTACGGTGATCGCCTCCTCAATCTTGACCGGAGCCAAGCCGTTGTGGAAGAGAAAAACCAGCTCACCCTGCGTACGTAGCTGCGCAGCATCCTGCCAGCTGTCGATGCCGAAATCTGCGGAATAATTCTTATTTTCGTCGCTCAGGCCAACGGCTTCGCTGGCTCGTAACAGATCGTATTCAAGCTGTCGTGGTAGAATCGCTTGATAGCGCTCACGATGCTGGAGATAGGCCTGATAGCTGCTGCGATAGCCGATCATCGCATCGCTCAGCTCTCCGCCTGCTTCATAGATCAGCGCGGTCAGGTAACGCGCAAAGGGGTCGTTGTCGAAGAGCGGTCCGAGTTCTTTATCCCCCAGCTCCCCCAGCAACAGATCGACCTGCAGCGCCTCAACGCGGGCTTCTTCAAGCTGGCCGAGTTCCAGATAATTAAGTGCAGTGTAGAGGTTAAGCAGCACCTGCTCGTAGGGCGCTCCGGCATAGCTGCGGGTCGCATCGTTGAGAGTCAGGGCCAGCGCCTGCTCACGCAGACTCAGGGCGTTCAGCTCTTCGGCCAGCTGCTTGGCGGCGAAAAACTCCTGGTTGCTGGCTTCAAATTCGCCATGCATGCGCAGCAGCATGCCGCGATTCATCAGAAAGAGAAGACGGTTGCGCTCAGGTGTTTTCTCTTTGTCCAACAGCTCAAGCGCGCTATCCAGATCATGCCCGACGAGTTCGGCGGCGATCGGCACAAAGCTGTTACTGTACGAAGCACAGCCACACAGAGCCAGCAATGCAATCAACAGTAGTCCGCGCACAGCAGAATAAAAAAACTTCATCCGTTTTTTAGCAGCGCAACGGTCTAATACCGCAGCTTGCTGCGCTTGACGAACTTCTTGATCTTCTTCTGACCGAGCCAGACCTTGCGGTTATCAGCCAGACTTATCAGGGTCAGATCGACCTGGTAAAAGCGGACCTGATTCTTGCTGGCATGGTCGATAATGGTATTGATCTGCCCCTTGAGCATGAAGTCGGCGCCAAGTTCCTGCCCCATCGCCTTGCGTGTCTCCTCGCGAGCGTTCAGATCCTGATCCTTGCGCTCATCACGGATCTCTTCGCGTTCGAGCGAGGATGCGACAAAATCGACCCGGCCCGAGTTGACCATCGCGCGCTCGATGTCGGCGACGAAGGTGTTGATATTGATATGCTCGTGACTCAGATTGCGTAAGGTCCCCACGATCACCGCCGGCCGCTTACCGGTCTCGGCGCGGAAATCTCCGACCCAGGGCCTTTCCAGCAGATCGGCGATCATCTCTTCAGAGACCAGCCGTGAGTCGGTATCGTTCCAGGCGCCACTTAAATCCCTGACCTCGTCCGGCTCTATCCGGTTAACCTGGGTAGAGCAACCGCTCAACACAAACAACACCAGCAGAGCTGCGAACAACGGGTAGATTCGATTCATCCTCACTTTACTTCCTCCACTTGACGATCAAAAACATTTGTTCCACGGGTTTCAAGAAAGGTCCCGAAGCCCTGATTCATATCCTGGTTAGCTGCGACGATCTGCTTGACCTGTTCGAGATCGAGTTCGGCAATCGCATATATATTTCCCGTCTTCTTATCACGCCAGTGACCAATAATTTCGGCGCCACTCAGGTTTGTTTTTGTCAGACTTTCAATCTGACGCGAGATCGACTGCTGTGAAACGATCTCCTGGCCCGACCCCGCGGCACTGGCATAATCGCGATTGACCACCTCGATAAACGACGAGAGGATTCGGGCGACTTCAGCACGGGCACGGTTATCCGCAGTTGAGATCTGTAACGACTGATCTCCCATCTGCGGAGCCTGGCCGACCCCATGAAAAAGCCTCCCCCCTTTATCATTCAGAATCTGGGTGCCTTCGTTGACCCAGTCTGGCGCCCCCTTCACTCCCAGATCGCTTTCGACCAGAGTTTTTCCCGAGCACCCGGCCAATAGCAGCACAGCCAAACCGACAGCGATAAGATGTTTCATGAACACAAGGTCCTCCCTTTTAATTGTTGCCAATTCCGACAAGAAAACCCTCAGCTATTGAGGGACCAGTCATAGTCTTTCCATTCAACCCTGATGCGGGTGCCCTGTTCAAGAAGAAAAGACGATTCTTCCGATTTTTTACGATAGCGGGCCAAAACCTCCAGCACCCCCCTGTGTCCGCCGAAATCGATCTTATACCATTTGAAGATCGGTGACAGTCTCAGCAGATTTTGTTCGGGATGAACCTCTACTTCGGCCCCGTTGATGAAATTTTCTGCCGCCATGTCGAGCTGCTCTTCAAGTCGATCGGCAACATAATAGTTGATCGGCGGACAGGACGAGCTGCCACAGACCAGGGCAAAGTGGATCCGCGGATCAACCTCTTCGACCCGATACGCCATCCGCGGATCGTCTTCGGCAAAGGGATGAAAGAAACCGTACGGCGGACGATGATTTCCACGTAAAATTCCATGTTCAATATCGTCGGCCGAATAATCGGCAATACCGATACGGTAGGTGATATGACCGAAAAAATCGTAGATCTCCTTAACGGTTTGACGCACATCCAGCGCAATGATGCCATGAATTATCAAGCTATTGTAAAGGTTAATCCAAAAAGCAATTTTTTCCTGCGGCGTACGCAGATTGAGCAGATCATATTCCTGCAACAAGCGACAGCTGTCACAATAGGCGATAAACCCTGGTGAATCGCGCAGCGCCTGATAATCGACCCGACCGGTTTCGCTATTGTAATAATCCCGTTTGAGTCGGCCGATGCGCAGCTGCAGCTCAGCAGCCACATCGATCCGCGGATGCGCCAAAGGCACCTCTCCGTCATTCAAGAGTAAGTGATCATTCGTCATGGGATATCGACCTGTAGGAATGTAATGGCGCTGAAAGTATTGACCCCAGCCCCGAAGAACATGCTACAAAGTATAGCAGAGTTAACCGTGGAAAAGTCGTTAGCGACTCACCGGATGCTCTCACCCGAACGCCGGTTCGCCAGAATGGACCGGCAACACCCTACAGCGCTGTGGAGGAACCCCATGAGCCATTTTGCCCTGACCATCATCGGTCGTGACCGTGCCGGAATCGTTTCCGAAGTCACCAGCATCCTCTATCAGCTCGGCTGCAATATTGCCGACAGCAGCTGCTCAATCCTCGGCGGCCAGTTCTCGATGATCCTGATCATCTCACATCCGGAGTTGCACGATCAGCAATCGCTCGGTGAGGCCTTTGCTCCACTTGAGCAGAGCGGACTCTCGGTCTTCCTGCGCACCCTGAAGCCCGGCGGCGAAGTGCACCCCGACCTGCAGGGTGAGATCTGTATGATTTCAGTTTATGGCGCCGACAAGCCGGGGATTGTCTATCGAGTCGCACGTGAGTTGGGTGAAAGAGAGATCAATATCACCGACCTGAACACCAAATTGATCGGTGGCAAGGACGCCCCCGTCTACGTGATGATGATCGAAGCAATTCTCAATCCGGGGGTCGAAATCGAGGATGTTGAAAGTTGGATGGCAGGTCTCAAAGAAGAGCTGAAGGTCGACATTTCGGTCCGTTCAATCACCCCGCTGGAGCTCTAGAAAAAGATGGCGGCCAAGGAAGTTCTCCTCTACCCCAATCCAAACCTCAAAGAGATGTGCGCTCAGATAGAAGACTGGGATGCCAGCGTCGATATCCTCCTGCAGGATCTGGTCGACACCATGGTTGCCGCCGGACATTCGGTCGGAGTCGCGGCCCCACAAATCGGCGAGATCAGACGTGCCGTGGTTGTTGATGTTTCGCACAGCAAGCTGGGCAAGAAACAGGAAAATCACGGCCTGCTGCAGATGATCAATCCAAAGATTATCGAACGCGAAGGACAAACGGTCGTGCGCGAAGGCTGCATGTCGGTCCCCGACTACACCGGCAATGTCACCCGTGCCGAGCGCATCGTGGTGCAGTTCCAGGATCAAGACCGACAGTTGCAGGTGATTAAGGCCGATGGCTTCGAGGCGATCGCCATCCAGCACGAAATCGATCACCTTGACGGCTATCTCTTTCTCGATCGGGTCTCAAGCCTCAAGACCGACCTGTTCCGCCGCAAGTAATCATTCTGTCGGGGAATCAATGACCAAAAGCACCCCTTTGCTGGTGCATATCTTCGCCTGCATCCCGATGCGCGAAAATCCCGGACCTACGGGCAGCGCACAAGGGTCAAGCAGAGCCCAAAGCCCGCTTCCAACATAAGTAGCCCCCCCCTCCCCCCAGATCAGGCAACGTCCTCAGCGTGAGCATCAATCCACGCACAAATTTCAGCGACTGAATAGGGCTTAAAGAACACCCGGCAGCCCAGCTGTTGAGCCCGGGCCAACGTTTCATCTGACCAGTTTCCAGAGAGGATCGCCTTACGCTCATCGGGCAGCTTGCAGCCATCATTCGCCAACTTTTCGAGAAATTCCAGTCCGCTCATACCGGGCATATCATTGTCAGTCAGGATAAAACCGACACAGGGACAGCTGCTTGCACAGTCGCCCTCAAAGCGGGTGTTCAAATATGTGACGGGGTCTGAAAACGCCTTCACCTGAAGTTGCATTTCAGTCAGAATTTCCGTCAGTAGACTGCGACAGCCTGTATTGTCCTCCAGGACGAGAGCTATTCCGGGCGCCATATCTCGTTCTCCTCTCATCGCATTTCTACGACTTGGAAAAAGAAGTAGGCCCAGCCAAGTAAAAAGCGTCATCTCCTAAGGAAAAGAGATGACGCTTAAAGGCAGTCGGCAAGCGTGGAATCCATCCTTCGGTGGCCCGGCTGTCCTTTTGCTTGAACACAAAGAGGACCCGTGGCTTTGCGTCACCAGATTTCTCTGATTTTGCCATTGTCGGTCTGGGTCTAACAAAAAGCCTGTAACTTCGACACAAACAATTAGATTACATTTAATATGGCCCGTCAACAATTCTAATATTGCCAACACAGACGGTCAAGAGCATGCGTATCCGATAAGTTGCAGGTCAATATTTATTGATCGTCAGGGGGAAAAAATTCCTGCAGTTGCGCGGCCCCTGCAAAACGAAAACAGCTGCCGCCGTTCATCACCGGCATGAGTGCTTGCTTCCGAAAACAAGGGAGACAACCCAAGTCTCAGCGTTGTTTCAGATAGACGAACCAATAGGCGCCGGCCACAAATATCACCCCGCCGACAATATTACCGAGGGTCACGGGCAGAAGGTTCACCACGAAAAAATTCTCCCAGCAGAGTTGCGGAGGACAGGCCAACTGCTTTGCACTCAGAAAAATTCCAGTCGGGATAAAGTACATGTTGGCCACCGAGTGCTCGAACCCGCTGGCGACAAACGCCATGATAGGGACATAGCAGGCGAGTATTTTGCCGCTAATGTCACGGGCCGCAACCGCCATGAACACGGCG
>JAUXIR010000231.1 GCA_030620915.1 Geopsychrobacter sp.
ACTTGGCTCTGACAATTGCCACCTCCCGCTCCAACTCGGGATAACCGAGATACAGGGACAGACAGCGTCGGCGCAGCGCAGCGGATATCATCCGCGGGCCGTGACGGGTCCGGATCACCCGCGGCTTGCGCTTGGCCTCGATCACACCCAGTTCGGGGATCGAGACCTGGAAGTCACTCAGGCATTCAAGCAGCAAGGCTTCGAATTCATCGTCGGATCGGTCGATTTCGTCGATCAAAAGCAGTGAACGCTTTTTCGACATAAAACTACGCAAAACCGGGCGCTGGACCAGGAAATTTTCGGAGAAGAACAGGCTCTCTTCGGCAGAAAGACGCTCGACGGCTTCACGCAGGTCAGCCGACACGGAGAGATAGTTGTCCAGCTGGGTGCGCAGCAGTTGGGTATAGAGCAGCTGCTTGCCGTACTCCCAGTCGTAGAGTGCCTTCCCCTCGTCGATCCCTTCGTAGCACTGCAGTCTCACCAGCGGGAAATCGAGGGCGGAAGAGAGGGCCTTGGCCAGGCCGGTCTTGCCGACACCCGGAGGACCTTCGATCAGAATCGGTTTCTCCATGCGGATGGCCAGAAAAACCGCGGTGGCGATGGCGTCATCGGCGATGTAACCCCCGGCTCTGAGAAAATCGCTAACCGCTTGTTGGGTAATCGTACTAACCATACTAACCTCGCTATGGTGATAAATTAATTGATCTGGGGTGCCACCTAGAGGGAAAGAGGCCGCTGACCACCGCGCAGGAGAGAGAGAGAGAGAGTTTCCGTTGCGGGGCCAGCGGCACCCATGGATCAGCCTGGAATTACAGGCACTGCTTGAAAATTCCGATCATGTCCTGCAGACCGGTATCGGTCGGGTTGCCTTCGGTACAGATATCGTTGACCGAGAAGCGGGCCAGCCCTTCGATATCTTTTTCGAGCAGACCGAGATCAGCAAAGGTCTTGGTGATACCCAGATCAGCCTTCAGTTGCAGACAGGCGTCAATAAATGCCTGACCGGCTTCCATATCGGTCATGCCATTAACATCAATACCAGCAGCGATTGCCATCATCCGGAAGCGCTCTGGGCAGGCCGGCAGGTTGAAGCTCATGACCGGACCAAGGCCGATGGCGTTACACAGACCGTGCGGTGCATCGTACATACCGCCCAGAGCGTGAGCCATACTGTGGATCAGGCCGAGACCGGCGCTATTGAAGCTGTAAGCAGCGGCCATTTCAGCCCAGACCATAGCCTCGATCGCCTTGTCGTTGTTGCGGTTCATTGAGGATTGGCGCAGGTTCTCAAAGATCAAGGTAATTGCGCTCAAGCCAGGACCATAAGCAGAGACAACACCCAAACGGGAGGTGATAGCTTCAACGGCGTGAGCCAGTGCGTCCATACCGGTGTAAGCGGCCAGATCGCCAGACATACACTGATGGATCAATGGATCGTTGATCGACTTGCTTGGGGTACAGTTAGGATCAAACAGGGCCATTTTGTATTTTTTGTCGGTATGATTGATGATCGAGAAGCAGGAAACTTCCGAACCGGTGCCTGAGGTCGAGTTGATCGCCAGCTGAGGAATCGTGTTGGCCTTGGTCGCCTTGAATGCCCCTTCGAAACTTCTGACATCCTGGCCGTCATGGCTGTGAACAAGCTTGATCGCCTTACATGCGTCGTGTGAGCTACCGCCGCCGAGGCTGATCAGACCGTCAAATTTACCCGAGGCCAGGACCTTGGCGCCGGCCATGACTTCATGGTCTTTCGGGTTGGGAGTGACCCCGGCAAACACCTCGGAATTAACCCCGGCGGCCTTGAGTACGCCCTGGATTGTCTCGACGATGCCGGTACCGCGCAGACCGGTGGTTACGATCAGGGCGTTGGTCATGCCCAGGGTCTTGGCATCATTGCCAACCATGGTGTGAGAACCCCAGCCGACATTGACTGAAGGATAGGCATGCATCATCTTGATCGGGTATTCCAGTCTTTCATTCTTGAGGGTTCTTTGGACGTCTTTGTTGTGGGACATGGATACTTCCTCCTGTTGGTTTGGCACTCAGTTTCCAGCGGTCTTGAGTACCTAGTGAATTGGACTAGCACATTGGTTATGTGTTGCGTTCGACCTTAGGGCAGCAACGCAATAACCTCGTTCTACATAACTTCTCAAGCATCAATAGATTGCTCTGAACTCTGTGTCACCAAGGCTCGTCAACAACCTGTGAAGTCATTATAGCAAACAGGATGCCAACAAAAAACACTGTTTTAAATTGGGTGTTTAGCTGGTTTTGCTGGGATTTCACAAAAACTCTTCTAAAGGGATTGTGGAGGAAAGAAACACTTTTATAGTGAAAGTCGGAGATTGCCGGATTATGGCACTATGGAAAATGTCTACACTGGGGAATTTTGCATCGAAATAGTTGGACGGATTGAGAATAAATGACGGCAGGGTTTAAAATTAATCAGGATTTTTCTTTCCAGGACGCAATAACCTGCCGTTGCCGACAGCGGTCTTCAACGCGCATGAAATCAGCAAAACTCCCCCAGGCGCGCCCCATACAGCCACCGGCGCAACTCTTCAGTAATACGCAAGCCTGACACTCGGGGAGCGCTGAAGTCCGCTGCCGACTGATCGACTGCAGCTCAGACCAGAGCGGGATCCCCTCATTCAGAGCCACGACTAGCCCCTTCTCAAATACGCCAAATACAGCATAATCATCGGCATGACACATCAGACAGGGATAGAGCACCCCTACTGCGGTCAGATAGGGGGTCGCGATAAAACGGCAGCATTCCGCAGTCCGATTCTCAGCCGAGCACCATTCCAAAGCGGCGACGCAGCCGAGCCTGGCGTAAAGCCGACGGAAGTCCTCATCGCCCGCGTAACGCTCTAATAACGCCAGATACTGCTCAGGCTCGGGCGGCATGATGAGGACTTCCGTTTCTGCTCGTCCGCAAGACACCAAACAACCGCTACTGACTGAACCTATCCCGAGGTCGGCGGCCAGGGCGAAGAGAGCGGGCAGTTCCTGCAGGTTATGGCGCATCTCGGTCATAAAAAGCGCCAGTTGCGGACCCAGGCCATAATCGACCAGTTGCCTCAAGCCCTCCAGGGTCTGATTAAAGGTCCCCTCCCCTCGAACCAGATCATGGGTTTCCGCCCTGGCACCATCCAGGCTGATCTGAATCTGCAGCCCAGCAAGATCGAGTGCGCGCAAGGCAGAAAGATCATCAGGACCAAACAGAATACCGTTGGTCTGCAGGATGATCGTCTGCAGACCGAGTTCGCCCGCGTAACCGAGCAGTTCCAACCAATCGGGGTGCAAGAGCGGTTCACCACCCGTCAGGCGCACTCCGGATCCACCAAGCTGGACAAAATCACTCAGCAACTCGCGCAGTACGCTTGTCGGGACCTGTGTCACAGGGCGGAAGGGGCCAGCCTCAACCCAACAGTGTGCGCAGTCGAGATTACATGCATCGGTGAGAGAAATCGTCAGGATTTCGGGGAGGGATAATTCCGCTTGCTCAAATGCAGAAATAATTTGCAGAGGATCCATGACTCACCCAGATACAGACTGCGACACTGGCGATGGCTCTGCCACAGGCAAAGAGTGTAGAGATTTTGGACAGAATCAAGCCAAATTCAGAAAAAGGTAAAAAGCACCGGGGAGAATGTCTACAGCTGTGGAGTTTCTCCCCAATCTGCAGCCACAATGAACCTTTTTCAGGGCCGACAAGCGGGAATCACAAGCCCAAGCGGTGACCAGGACAATGATCTATAGCACCCGAAAGACTGAGCCCGCCTGCACATCACCGCCTCGTATCACCCTGGCGAAGATCCCCTCTTTCGGCATGACACAATCTCCGGCCTGGTGGTAAATAGCACAGTGTTGATGACATTCCTTGCCGATCTGAGTCACCTCAAGCAGGGCATCTCCAAGTTCAAACCGAGTACCCACAGGCAAGGC
>JAUXIR010000235.1 GCA_030620915.1 Geopsychrobacter sp.
GGCGCTAAAAAAGCTGGTGGCCGAGAAAATCGACCTGAACCGGCTCGACGGACTGACGCCGCCGGAGAAACTGGCCGGGCTGCTGATCCTGGCTCCGCAGGCGGGAGTTGATGATCTCTGCCTACAGAACGCCTTCCGTCTCATGCAATTGGCGGAGCCGGTCCTGAACGCCACTGCTAAACAGACCGCCGCCGTCTTAGCGACGGTATCGCGTCTGAACGGTCGCTTCGGTTTGTCCGACGGCGGGCCGCTCAAGGATGCTCCCTCGGGTGGTCTGGCCGGGCTGGCCAAGACCGCCGGGCACGAATGGTCTGAGGTCAGCTGCAAGGCCTTTGACCTCTCCGCGGAGATCGATGATCTGGACAAGGCAGCTGAAATACTGGTCGCCGAACTGCTGGCCAATGGTGGGCAGGAGATCGGTTTCTCGAACCAGGGGCTGTTTACCCTCAAACTGGTCGACGAATCCTTGGCGGGAGAACCCCTTGAATCGCCGGTCAACTATGGCGATCTGGTGGTGATCAGCGGTGGTGCCCGCGGGGTGACGGCCGAAGTGGCGATTGCCCTGGCGGCTTCCAGTCGAGCGACCCTGTTGCTGCTCGGCCGCAGCGCTGCGCCGCAGGCGGAACCGACCTGGCTCGATGGCTTGACCGCTGAGGCCGAGATCAAAAAGGCGCTGATCGCCAATGCCGATGCTCCACTTAAGCCGCGCGAGATCGGTCAGAGGTACCAGGCAATTCTCGCTCAGCGTGAAATCCGCAGTAGTTTGCAACGCATCAAGGAGGCCGGCGGCCAGGCCATCTATCGTTCCGTCGATCTGCGTGACGGCGATGCGGTCCTGGCTGTGATTCAGGAGATCCGGGAGGAATACGGTCCAGTCAAAGGCTTGATTCATGGTGCCGGGGTGCTGGCGGATCGCTTGATTGTGGACAAAACGGTAGAGCAGTTCGCGCAGGTTTACGGCACCAAGATCGAAGGCCTGCGTAACCTGCTTGCGGCCGTTGCCGAAGATGACCTGCGCTTCATGGTGATGTTCTCGTCGTCGACCGGTCGTTACGGTCGAACCGGCCAGGTCGATTACGCCGTGGCCAACGAGGTTCTCAACAAGGTTGCTCAGGAACAGGCCGGCTTGCGTCCTGCCTGCCGCGTACTTTCGCTGAACTGGGGTCCCTGGGACGGTGGCATGGTGACTCCGGCGCTGAAGAAACTCTTCGCCGAAGAAGGCGTCGCCGTCATCGATCTCAAGGCAGGGGCCGATTATCTGCTTGAGGAGATTGCCACGCCAGCCGGTGGACCGGTCGAACTGGTGATTCTGGGAGGCCGGGAAGAGGCCGCAACCGATACCCCGGCCCAGAGCCTTGAAAATATCTATCTCTCCAGAGCCTTTGAGTTGGATGTCTCCATCGAGCAGTACCCCTTTCTCAAATCCCATGTCATCGCCGGCAAGGCGGTTCTGCCCATGGCGCTGATGATCGAATGGATGGCACACGCTGCCATCCATAACAATCCGGGCCTGCGTTTCCACGGTTTCAACGACCTGCGTGTCCTCAAGGGGGTCTCCCTCGAACCGGGTCAGACCCACAGCTTACAGCTCACGACCGGCACGGCTTTCAAGAGTGGCGGGGTCTATGTGGTGCCGGTGGAACTGTCCGGCATCAACTCCTCCGGCCAACAGTTTGTTCATTCTCGGGCAAAAATGGTGCTGGCGGCCAAACTGCCGGAAGGCCAACCGGCCATGAAATCACAGGAGATGCCCGCCTATAATCGTGCCATGGAGCAGATCTACCATCCGGAGCGGCTGTTCCACGGCCCCGACTTCCACGGTATTCGCGAAGTCATCGGCTGCTCCAATGATGACATCGCGGCCCTGGTCCGCCCGGCGCAACCGCCGACCGAATGGATCGAGCAACCCCTGCGCAACTCCTGGCTGGCCGATCCCCTGGCCCTCGACAGCAGTTTCCAGTTGATGATTCTCTGGAGCTTCGAACGCTATCAGTCCGCCTCCCTGCCCGTCTTTGCCGGCCGCTACCGCCAGTACCGGGAGCAATTCCCTGAGACCGGCGCCGAAATCAGGGTTCGTGTAACCAGCCAGAGTGCCAGCCAGGCGGTCGCGGATATCGATTTCGTCGATCCGACCAGCGGTGCCCTCATCGCCCGGATAGAAGGTTACGAATGCGTGATCGATGCCTCGCTTAATGCCAGCTTCCAGCGCAACAAACTGCAGGGAGCTGCCTGAGGATGCAGCACGGAAAATCAGTTGCAATTGTCGGCATCGGCGGCATATTTCCCCTGTCACCGACCCTGGACCGGTTCTGGGAAACGATTAGCGCTAAAACAGATACCTCGCGCCAACCGCCCGAGGGCCGCTGGCTGCTCGATCCTGAGGAAGCCTTCGATCCCCGGGTCGGTGTCGCGGACAAGATCTATTCGAAGAAGGGCTGCTTCATCGATGACGAGAGCGATCCTGCGTCGATTGCCGGTCTCGAGATAGATGCCGATTTTCTGACCAGCCTGGATCCGATGTTTCGCCTGCTGCTGCGCACCGGTCATCAGGCCTTCAGCGACGCACGAACCGAAGAACTGGATCTTAAGCGGGTCGGCATTATCATCGGTAACCTGGCGCTGCCCAGTGAATACTCCTCAACCATGGCGCGGGATTATCTCGGCCGCAGCTTCGAAGAAAAACTTCTCGGCTCCGAGCACAAATCGGAGCTGCCGTCCGTCGATCCGCTGAATAGATCTGTGGCCGGATTACCGGCCGGATTGCTGGCCAAGGCCCTCGGCCTCGGTGGAACCAGCTATACCCTCGATGCGGCCTGTGCCTCATCCCTCTATGCCATCAAACTGGCCGTCGATGAACTGCTGACCGGACGGGCCGATGCCATGTTGAGCGGTGGTCTGTCGCGGCCCGATTCGCTCTATACCCAGATGGGTTTCTCCCAGCTGCATGCCCTGTCACCATCCGGGAGCTGTGCGCCCTTCGACAGCAAGGGTGACGGCCTGGTGGTCGGCGAAGGCAGCGGCATGTTCCTGCTCAAGCGGACCGATGATGCGGTACGTGATGGTGACCATATCTATGCCGTAATTCGGGGCATCGGTCTCTCCAACGACCTGGGCGGCAGCCTACTGGCCCCGGCTTCCGAGGGGCAGTTGCGGGCGATGCGGGCAGCCTATGAGCAGGCCGGTTGGTCGCCAACCGATGTCGATATGATCGAGTGCCATGCCACCGGGACCCCGGTCGGGGATGTGGTCGAATTCTCCAGCCTGAAAAACCTTTGGGGGACAGAGGACTGGCAACCGGGACAGTGCGTGATCGGTTCGGTAAAATCGAATATCGGTCACCTGCTTACCGCCGCCGGTTCCGCCGCCCTGATGAAAACCCTGCTGGCGATGAAAGAACGTACCCTGCCGCCGACCGCCAATTTTTCGAGCCCGGCCAAGGGGATTGACCTGGAAGCGAGTCCTTTTCGCATCCTGCAGCAGGCGAAACCCTGGAAAGCTCGCAAGACCGATCAGCCACGGCGGGCTGCCATCAGCGCCTTCGGCTTTGGCGGCATCAACGCCCACCTGCTCATCGAGGAATGGATCCCGAAAAAACCGACGAAGAGTTCCCTTAGCTACCATCCGTCCTTCAAGAAGAAGACCCAGCCGGTGGCTATTGTCGGCATGGGTGCTCATTTCGGCCCCTGGGATTCTCTTGCTACACTGCGCAGCCGTTTTCTGGGTGCCGAGTCAGAGGTGAACCCACAGCGTCCCGCACACTGGTGGGGTGCAGAACAGAGCCGTTGGTTCCAGGAAATGGGTTTCAATAGAACCGATTTCAAGGGATTCTTCGTCCCCGAGGCCGATGCCTCGCCCGGAACCTTTCGCAGTCCCCCCAAAGAGATGGAGGAGATGCTGCCCCGTCAGCTGCTGATGCTCAA
>JAUXIR010000252.1 GCA_030620915.1 Geopsychrobacter sp.
GAGGATTATGCCGAAAAGAAGCGGCAGGTTCTTGAACAGATTCTCCGATAGCGTTTTGTCGGACTCGACGGTTATTTCGGAACGATGAATAAGGAAATCAAGGATTTGCGCATGCTGGCGCTGTTTACCAGCGTTTACTGCGCCGATCATCATTCTGAGCATGAACCCGTAGTCGTTAATCTCGGCCTGCCTAAAACCGCTGGCTACCGCTATTGTGCCGCCTGCTCGGACTTATTGCGTTATGCCATAGAGCGTCGGCAGCGCTGTCCGCTTAAGCCGAAGCCATCCTGCAAACACTGCGAAGTCCACTGTTACCGACCCGGTCATCGTGAGAAGGTGCGTGAGATCATGCGTTATTCAGGAAAAACCTTGATAAAACGTGGACGCCTCGATCTACTCTGGCACTATTTCTTCTGATTATTTGTCATGATGAACGCTGTGAACGATGCGTGATTTGTCTTGTGCGCAGATGTTGCTGCCGGGGCAGTGCCCTACGGCGCAGGGTTCGATATGGATTGTCACATCGGCGCCAAGGATTTCATTTTCGATCCCTTTTTCAAGCTGATCGGCAATATCGTGCGCTTCCTTGACGCTCATGTGGCGGCAGACCTCAAGATGGAAGTCCATTATTTTACGGGACCCGGCCCGTCGGGTCCGTAGATTGTGATAGCCCGCCAACGGCAGGTTCTGGGCAGTGATCACTGCGCGGACCTGATCCTTTATTTCTTCCGGTAGCTCATGATCGAGCATGTCGCGCAGGGCGTGACGCACCAATTTAAAGGCCTCGGAGAGGATATAGGCCGCGACCAGAATCGAGAGGGTCGGGTCGAGCCAGGGCAGGTTGAACCAGCGAATCAGCAGCATGCCGATCAGCAGGCCGAGGTTGCTGAAGATATCCATCCGGAAATGGAGCGAATCGGCGGCCAGGGCCGATGAATGGGTTTTGGCTGCGGCCCGTTTCAGATAAGAGGAGATTCCCCATGCGGCCAAGGCTCCGAAAGCGAGGATGCCGATGCCCTGATCGACATCCAGGCTCTGAGTCCCGGTCGAGAGGCGGTAGCCGGCCTCATAAACGATCCAGCCACCGGTTGCCAGGATCATCAGAGCTTGAAACAGGGTGGCCAGGGTTTCGAACTTGCCGTGGCCGAAGGGGTGGCACTCATCGGGGGGCTGTTCGGCGTGACGGATGGCAACAAGATTAACCCCGGACATGACGATATCGAGCAGTGAGTCGACCGCAGAAGCCAGTACCGCCATCGAGCCACTGGTGAAGGCGACCAGCACCTTGATGATCGCCAGTAGCACCGCCGCGGTAATCGACAGGGTCGCCGCGCGTATTTTGGGGTTACTCAGAAACATAGTCTATTTCAGCGAACAGGCCTGGTCCCAGGCGCTGTAGCCATCTTCCTCTAGTTGGTGAAATCCTTCGATCCGGTCGCTAAAAAATGTGTTTTGCTGCGCGATGCTATCGATAGCCTTTGCGTCTTCGGTGCTGAACAGGTTTTGCTCGGCGCAGTAGTTGTAAAACAGTGCACTACCGAGAAGCATCGGCTCGAGCTCTGCGCTATTCGGTTCCAGGTTACTGATAATATACCAGTTGCCGCCGAACTGACGCAGTTGTTCAGCGGTTGCGCTGAAGATGTTTTGCCTTCTGGCACCGATCAGGAATTCCCGCAGGAAATAGTCGGCCCCCGCAGCGAGTCGACCAGCTTCAAGTGCTTCGCGCTGTTGTTTGTCGAGTAGCCAACGGTGAAAGTATTTGAGTAGTTGCGTGCAGTAACGATCTGCTCTGATTTCTGTTTCGAGTGAATCGATGTTGTAATTCTGTGCGCCGACCAGCACGGAGAAGGGGATCTCCTCGATATCTTGTATCATTTTCAGTTCTCCAGGGTTGTTGAGCATTTGCTGGCGCATCATAAACAACTGGCTCTTGAGTGGTCAAGGAGACTGGCAGTTGGCGTTTGCTTGGTTGGCCACATTCTGCTAGTATTACCGGCTTGTAATCGCCCACAGGATAGGCCCTGCAAAGCATTATAACTATTAGAAAAAACAGGTTTAATTGATGTCTGCAACAACTCCGGTGATGCGCCAGTTTCTCGAAATTAAATCAAATTACCAAGATGCGATTCTCTTCTTTCGACTCGGCGATTTTTATGAAATGTTTATGGATGATGCGGTTACCGCCTCGCGGGTACTCGGGATCACCCTGACCTCACGCAATAAGGGTAAAAAGGATGCCATCCCGCTTTGTGGAATCCCCTACCATAGCAGCCAGGGCTATATCGCAAAATTGGTCAATAATGGCTACAAGGTAGCGATCTGCGAGCAGGTCGAAGACCCCAAGGCCTCTAAGGGGATCGTCAAGCGCGAGGTGGTCAAGGTCGTGACCCCTGGTTTGGTGACCGATACCGATACCCTTGAACCGAAAGAGAATAACTACCTGTTGGCATTGGTCGGTGAGCCTGCAGCAGGTTATGGGCTGGCACATATCGATATCACAACCGGTGAATTTCGTGTCACTCATCTTGATAACCTGGAGAAGGTCGTCAGCGAGTTGGCTTCCTTGCAGCCACGTGAAATTCTGCTGCCGATCGAAGAAGAAGGTGACGGTCTACAGAAGGCCTTTCTGCGCAATCTCGACGGTATGATGGTCAATCGTCTCAACGACTGGGAATTTGAGTCTGACCGTGCGATCGAGACGCTCTGCAGTTTCTTCAATTGCACCAGCCTGCAAGCCTTTGGCTGCCAGGATCTGCCGCAGTCGATCCGTGCCGCCGGTGGCCTGCTCTCCTATCTGCAACGCACGCAGATGGATGATCTGCGTCACATTCGCAGCCTCAATACCTACCATACCCGCGATCATATGGTCCTCGACGAGTCGACCCGGCGCAACCTGGAGTTAACCGCAACCCTTCAAGGGGGGCGTAAAAAAGGTTCGTTGCTCGGTGTGCTCGACCGGACCCTGACGGCGATGGGTGGACGCCTTCTGCGTCAATGGATTCATTACCCGCTGATCGACAAAGAGCAGATCATTAGACGCCAGGATGCCGTGCAGGAGCTGCTTGACGACTCGATCGGCCGTATCGACCTTGGTGTTGTGCTCGATGGTATTTATGACCTTGAGCGGTTAAACGGTAAGATTTCCATGGCGAGTGCCAACGCCAAGGATATCGTCGCTTTGCGCGATTCGCTGCAGCGTCTGCCACAGATCGATGATCTGTTGCGTGATCGCAAGTCGGATCTTTTGCAAACATTGCGCAATAATATTGATCTCTTGCCGGAGCTGGTGGATGAAATCGGTCGTGGCATCGTCGATGACCCGCCTTTTGTCTTGCGGGATGGCGGTATTATCCGGGACGGCTACAATGCCGAGCTCGATGAGCTGCGCAGCATCAGCCGCGAAGGGAAGGGCTGGATCGCCCGGCTCGAACAGCAGGAGAAGGAACGCACCGGCATCAGTGCGATGAAGGTTAAATACAACAAGGTCTTCGGCTATTTCCTAGAGGTGCCACGCCGCTTTTCCGATGATATGCCCGAGGATTACCAGCGTAAACAGACCCTGGCCAATGCAGAGCGCTTTATCACTCCGGCCCTTAAGGAATATGAATCCAAGGTCTTGGGTGCCGAAGAGCGGCTGGTCGAGATTGAATACGAGCTTTTTCAGCAGATTCGTAAGTCGACGGCTGAGCAGGGCGCACAAATCCAACAAACAGCAGATGCCCTGGCGCA
>JAUXIR010000082.1 GCA_030620915.1 Geopsychrobacter sp.
TAGATTACATGTACGCCCTGGCCGGAACCTCTTCGTGCAAGGCCGTCATTGTCTTCAGCTTCAGCGACAACGATCTGGCCATCAAATTATTACAGCAGAACAAGATACAAATCCTTGATGCCGAATCTTTTGGAATTCTCGAGAGTCCCGCCTAACTCAAGGAGATAAGTAGATGGGTGAAACGAACTACCGACCCAAAAAATTTGCCGTTATCGGCGCCGGTCCTGTCGGCGGAATAGTCGCAGCCTTTCTTGCCCGCGGCGGCTACGATGTCACCCTGTGCGACATCGTACCGGAACTGCTTGCCCCGGCCCTCGACCCCGGAATCCGGCTCGAGGGGGTTGATAACTTTCAAGCCCGGGTGGCGAAGACCACAACCCGGATCGATGACCTGCTCGATGATCCGCCGGATGTTATTTTCATCACGGTCAAGGCAACGGCCCTGCCGCTGCTGGCCTCGGCACTGGAGGATTTTGTTGCCGAAGGACGCTATGTCATCAGCTGGCAGAACGGCATCGATACCGAGCAGGAACTGGCCCAGCACCTGGGCAACAAGGCGGTGATGCGCGGGGTGGTTAATTTCGGCTGCGTCCCTTTAAGTCCGGGACATATCCGCCTGGCCTTTCATCATCGTCCCCATTTTCTGCAGGAACTCGATCCGGAGTCGAAGGACGCGGCCATCGGCATCTGTAATGTTCTGACCGAGTGCGGCCTCGACACCCAACACTCGGAGCAGATCGGCGACATGGTCTGGCGCAAGTCGGTGCTCAATGCCTGCATGAATCCGATGTGTGCCGTGACCGGTATGACCATGGTTGAAATTATCAACGACCCGATCACCTTCAATCTGGTCGATGCGCTGATCAAGGAGGGGATCGCGGTGGCGCGCGCCAACGAATTTTCTCTGGGCGCAAACTATTACCCCTACGCGATCAACTACATCAAGAATGCGGGTAATCACAAACCCTCGATGCTGCAGGATGTCGAGGCGAAGCGGCGCACCGAGGTTGATTACATCAACGGCAAGATAGTCGCATACGGCTTACAGGCCGGCATCGCCACCCCCTACAACAGCATGATCCGGGGGCTGGTCAAGGCGCTGGAGCCGAAGTAAAGCTACATAGATTCTCTGTGAAAGGGATTTTAGATGAAGTTAAAACAGTTATCGATACCCCTAGAAACCTCACCTGGCCGATTGCACGACGTCACCAAGGCGCTCGGGGACGCAGGGATCAATCTCAGGGCTCACTGTATCTGCGACTCCGCTCACGATTTCGGCGTATTGCGGATCCTGGTTTCAGATCTGGCCACCGCGCGCGGCGTGGTTATGGAAAAGCTCATTCCCGCCCGAGTCGACGATGTCATCGCGGTCGAGATTGAAGATAACCCCGGCAGCCTGGCACGGATTCTCAGCCTGTTTCTGGGGACCAAGGTCAATGTCGAATACATGTACGCCGTCGCCGGGGCGAATCTGGAAAAAGCGGTTATGATTTTCCATTTCAGCGAAATCGATCAGGCCCTTGAAATCCTGCGCGAAAGCAACGAAAAACTGCTCGACGCAAAAGCATTCGGCATCTTGGTCGGTCAGGGATAATCAGAACAGGGCAGCTTAATCAGATCGCCCTTAAGGGAGAAGTTCCTCCCCGTTCCGCTTGCTGTTTCACATCAGGGAGTCAGGCATGCAGGAAAAAAACAGTTACAGGCCCCAAAAATTCGCCGTCGTCGGCGCCGGGCCGGTCGGTTGCATCGTTGCTGCGTTCCTCGCCAAGGGGGGCTTTGATGTGACCCTTTGCGATGTCCAAACCAGCCTGCTTGAACCGACCCTGGACCCGGGGATCATTCTTACCGGTGCGGACAACTTTCAGGCCAGGGTGGCGAAAACCACCACCAGTATCGATACACTGGCTGATGATCCGCCGGATGTAGTGATCGTTACGGTCAAGGCGACCGCCCTGCCGATCATTACCTCGGCCCTGGAAGCCTTTGTTACCGAAGGCCGTTATGTGGTCAGCTGGCAAAACGGCATCGACACCGAACTGGTCCTGGCCGAACGGCTCGGCAAGAAACAGGTGATGCGTGCGGTGGTCAACTACGGTTGCATCCTGGATGGACCGGCCAGGGTCAAACTGGCCTTCCATCATCGTCCCCACTACCTGCAGGAGCTCGACCCGGATTCAAGGAGAGCGGCACTCGGGATCTGTCAGGCCCTGACCGACTCTGGCCTCGACACGCAGCACACCGATCAGATCCGCAATATGGTCTGGACCAAGACAGTCAATAACTCCTGCATGAACCCGGTCTGTGCCGTCACCGGCAAGACCATGTTCGAGGTCATCAACGATCCGATTGTTTTTTCCCTGGTCGAGTCCTTGCTGAAGGAAGGGGTCCGGGTGGCGCGGGCCAATGAACTGATGTTGGGCCCGGATTACTATATTGACTGCCTCGACTACATCAAGGGCGCCGGTCACCACACGCCATCCATGCTGCAGGATGTTGAAGCGAGTCGACCAACCGAAATCGATTACATCAATGGCAAAATCATTGA
Source organism: Geopsychrobacter sp. (assembly GCA_030620915.1). Taxonomy (GTDB): domain Bacteria; phylum Desulfobacterota; class Desulfuromonadia; order Desulfuromonadales; family Geopsychrobacteraceae; genus Geopsychrobacter. The sequence goes on from JAUXIR010000082.1 coordinate 2,546, forward strand.
ATACGGCGAACGAGCGGGCGTAGCAACGCCTTTCAACACGACCATGCGCAGCCTGGTCAAGGGGCTTAAAGCCTGACTCGTTGCCATCGGACAAGAACCCTTTGCCGTTTTGAAGCTGGATGGAGATCGGTTATCCGACCGGCTGAGAACTGAGCATATGGCCAAAAACAGAACGATATTATATTTTCTAAAAATCCAAAGGAGCACAACTGGACAATAGCGCAGCGGATCGACGCCACACACAGGTAGAACGGTGTTCTTTCAAAGTCGGTTCATTTCTTGACGGGAGCATTTTGTAACGTTATCCTGACCGCTGTTCGTGACGTTGTGGAGCAAACATAGCCTTGCATCAAATAGCTGACGCAAGGCCCAACCCCCCCCTTAGGAGGTGTCCGATGAAGAGAACATTTATCCTGGTTCCCCTGCTCGCCCTGCTGATGATCGGTCTGCTGACCAGCCCTCTGCTTGCGGCCGCGAAGAAGAAAGACCCATTGGCAAACTGGAAGACAAAATTTGATTATTCGAAAGCCGAATATACCTATATTTTGTCGAACATTTCTCACCCGGTCATTCAAGGGGTTGCGGTCGGCTACAACATCCGCGACTCGCTGTGGAAGAAATCGAACGGCCGCATCTATGTCGACTACCGTCCCCTGGCGCAACTCGGCGGCGAGAAGGATGTCATCTCCAAGCTGAAGATCGGTGCGGTACAGGGGATGCTGGCCTCTTCGGTCGCCTCGGCCAACATTTCCGACAAGCTGGGCATCGTCAACCTGCCCTATGTGGTTGACACCTTTGACAAGCTTGACCAGTTCCGTAAAGACCCGGCCCTCTGGGGTCCCTTCAGCAACAGTGCCCAGGCGGCCGGGCTGATGGTTCCCGACATCACCGGTTACGGACAATACGGCTGGGCCACCACCACTCCGGTGCGCACCCTGGCCGATGCCAAGGCGGTCAATTTCCGCATCGCCCAGGCCCCGGTCAACACCGATATCTACAAGGCCTGGGACAACAAGTTCACCGTTCTGCCCTGGCCGGATGTTCCGCAGGCGCTGCAAACCGGCGTCATCAACGGTCTCGACCATACCGCTATCGTCTGCAACATCACCAAGAAGTTCACCATCGCCAAATATTTTACCGAGGTCAACTACGCCCAGGGTCTCTTCCTGCACCTGGTCAACAAGCGCTGGTTCAACAAGCTTCCTCAGGATCTGCAAAAAATCTTTATTGAGGTCATCGAGGAGGAGAGCGCCAAGACCCGTGTGCTGACCAGAAAACAACATGTGGATCAGATCGCCAAGGCCAAGGAAGCCGGGGTAGAATTCTTCCAACTCTCAGCCGCCGACAAGGCAACCCTCATTGCTAAGGCAGCGCCTGTTTACAGCAAGTGGGGAAAGAAGATCGATGCCAGCTATCTGGCAAAGGTCCGCAGCACACTCGCTGACTGATAAATATCCGGATGATTCCTTGACTCGAGCCGGGGAGCCCAGCTCCCCGGCTTTTTCTTCCCCTGGGGCAAGATAAATGCTGAAGAAAACAGCTCAGAAAATCGATCGGCTCTTCATCTTCTTCGAAGATTGGTCGCTTTTACTTTCGGTCTGCATCGCCCTGACGGTTGCCATGGCCAATGTCCTGCTGCGCAAACTCACCAACGATGTCAATCTCTACTGGTCGGATGAGGTGGTGCGCAAGACCATCTACTTCTCGACCTATATCGGGACTGTGGTTGCGGTGCGTAACCGTTCGTTGATCCGGATCGATGCCTTGCCCCAGCTGGTGGCCGGCCTGAAAAGGCCACTCACTATGTTTGCCCACGCGGCGACCCTTGTCTTTGCCGGGGCCATGGTCTACCTGGGCTCTACGATGACGAACATGATGTATCACGATGAATATGCCCGGACTGCCAGCCTGCAGATCCCGGAATGGATCTTTTATGCGGTCTTGCCGACGATGGGGGTGATGATGTTTTTCCGCTCCCTGATTATCATGGCCGAAGACTGGAAGGAGGGGGCTACCAGCTAAGGTCCGCCGACCGCGACCCTGCTTAAATGCCCGAACAAATTATGGATTCCAGCTACCTGCTTATTCTCTTCATGCTGCTCGGACTGCTCGCTTCGACCGTACCGGTCTTCATGGCGCTCTTCTTTACCGGCACCGTCGGCCTGGTGTTCCTGCTCGGCATCGACGCGCAGATCGTCATCGAAGTCCTCTACCGCAGCATGGACAAGTTTGCCCTGGTGGTGGTGTTGTTCTTCATCCTCTGCGGCAACATCATGACCACCGGCTCGATTGTGCAGAAATTGATCAAGACCGCCAATGCCCTGGTCGGTTTTCTACCGGGCGGACTGGCGATGGCCGGAGTACTCGCCTGCGGCTTCTTCGGTGCCATCTCCGGTTCGACAGTCGCCACCGTGGTCGCGATCGGCGGCTTCATGATCCCGGCCCTGATCGATAATGGCTATGACGAAGAATTTGCCGTCGGCATCATGACCACTGCCCCGAACCTGGGGATCATCATTCCACCGTCAATCGCGATGATCCTTTACGCCATGGTCAGCAACGACCCGATCGAGGCCCTGTTTCTGACCGGCTTCATTCCCGGGCTCATGATCATGGCGGCCATGAGCCTCTACGCTTATTTTTACTGTAAACGCAAAAACTACAAGACCATGGAGCGACCGAACCTCAAGGAGGTGTTCGCGGTTGTCCAAGAGAGTCTCTGGGCCCTGTGCCTGCCGGTGCTGATCTTCGGCGGCATCTACTCCGGACTGTTTACCGCCAACGAAGCCGCGGTTGTGGCCTGCTTCTACGCTTTTATTGTCGAGGTCTTCATCCACAAGGATATGAAATTCCGCGACATCCAGAAAGTCATTGTGGCCTCATCGGTCACCTCGGCGACCCTGCTGGTGATTGTGGCCGGAGCCTCGGTGTTCGGAGAGTATCTGACCTTTGAACAGATTCCGGACAAGATCGCCACGGCGGTGATCAGTCAGATCTCCTCGCCATGGGTCTTTCTGCTGGCGGTCAATCTCATGCTGCTGGTGGTCGGTATGTTCATGGATATCATCTCGGCAACCCTGATCCTGACCCCGATCTTTTTGCCGCTGCTGGCCTCTTTCGGCATCGACACCATGCATTTCGGCCTGCTGATGACCATCAACCTGGGAATCGGCTACTGTACGCCACCCCTGGGTGTCAGTCTCTATATCTCCGGCGCGGCGGTTGATCGCAACCTGCTTTACGTCTCGAAGGCGGTCATGCCCTTCCTGCTGATTCAGATCGGAATCTTGCTGATTCTGACCTATTGGGCCGACCTTGTTCTCTTCTTACCGCGCCTGGTTTATGGCGGATAAATTTCTGACTGCGCAAGGAGCCTGGTATGACCCCAAGGATACTGATCCCGATCGACGAATCGGAAACGGCAGAGCATACCCTCGAATCCGTCATCAGGAATAAAGACCTGATTCCGCGCGAGATCCTGCTGCTGCATGTCGTCGATGTTCAACAGATCCAGCGCCTGGTCCCCGACATCCAGAAAAAGATGGTCTACGAGTCCGCCGAGAAGTCGGGACAGCGCATCCTGGAGAAACTGGCCAAACCCTTTTTGGATGCCGGCTTCAAACCACAACTGCAACTCGAACTCGGCACCCCCGGCAAAGCGATCCTGAAGGTCGTCGCAGAGCAGGATATCCACCTGGTGATCATCGGCCGCCACCCCGGGAGTGGCGGGTTTCGCGACATCATGTTCGGCTCGGTGGCCAACGAGGTGATTCGAGCAGTCAAGTGCCCAGTCTTACTCTTCTGAGCATAGCTCTTTAGAGCGGTTAAGTAATTATCGATACGAGGATAAAATGGATATCAGACAGCGAGTTCAAAGCTTATTGAACCGGATGGATCAGACTCCCCGGTATCCCAGCCAGGGAGCGGTGCTCTTTGTCGACCTCGAACAACGCAGCTGCCGACGGGGCTATCTGCCACTCGATGCGGTCCAGCACTTCCTGGCCGGGCGCGGCGGCAACATGTACCTGCTCTACAACCTGCTACAGGATGAAAAAGACGCCCTCGATCCCGAAGTGCCGTTGATCTTCGGCGCTGGAGTCCTGACCGGCAACATGCCGGCCGCGACCCGCGGCAACGTCACCA
>JAUXIR010000321.1 GCA_030620915.1 Geopsychrobacter sp.
CGATGGTCATCAGCAGCAGAAACCGGGTCGAGGATTCGGCCACCTCATTGATGGCAGTCTTTTTACCGGTAACATCGAAGTAAAATTCGAAGGCGCCGATGAACCGCCCGCCCTCCATGACCGGTACGTAGGTTTCGACCAGATCCCGGGCCAACATCTGCCCCTCCAGCGAGCGCTGTTCCTTGCTGACCAACTTGTTGACGGTCAATCCCCTGGCCACCCGCTGGAGAAAATAGGGATGGCGGTTGGTCTTGCCGATGTCACCCTCGTCGGTCGAGAAGATCACGACTCCGTCGGGACTGAAGGCCTTGATCTTGAGTAGCTCGTAGTCGATCTGCAACTGCTGCATCGTTGCTTGCTGGTGCGGGGAGAAGGTGTCACGAAATGGATCGATCTGATGCTGGGGGAAGAAATCGTTGACGAGATGACGGGCGGTCCTGATGGCATCCTGCTCGGCGGCAACGACCAGGGTATCGATCATGGCGGGCTGATAAACCAGAACATTGTAGAGAGGCAGGGCACCCCCCATGAGAATAGCCAGGGCCAGAACGATGAACAGAAATTTGAAATTTCGCATAAGCCCCCCGACCCAAGGCTGAACATTCCGAATGATAAATTAAAGCACGCTATTCTTTGTTTGCCAGTCAATTATTGTGGATTTAATATTAATTCTCGAAATTGGCGATTGCAGGATCCGGTCGCTGATGGATGAGAATCTATTTGATAATTTCTCTTTACGACCTGCGGCAGTGGCTGCTAGTTTTAACGATACGATTTTATTGAAATAATTCAAGAGGAGGGACGCATGGCTCGATCTGGCAGCAGTGGTCTCAGCAAATCGTTGATCCTCAAGGGGTTGCAGTGCCAAAAGGCGCTGTGGCTGGCCAAGCATCCACCCGACTTTGAACTCCCCCCACAACCTGACCTGCAAGCCAAATTCGTCGCCGGCACCGAAGTCGGCATCCTCGCCCAGCAACTGTTTCCCGATGGGATCGAGGTCCCCTACGAGGGGCTCTCCTTCCCTGCCCAACTCGCGCGCACCAAAGAACTGATCGCTGGCGGCACCGATGTCATCTACGAAGCGTCATTCTCCTTCTCGGCGATCTTCGTCAAGGTCGATCTGCTGGTGCGCGACGACCAGGGTGACGGCTGGCAGATCTACGAGGTCAAGATGGGCACCGGCGTCAAACCGGTCAACCTCGATGATGTCGCTATCCAGCAGTATGTCCTGAACGGTTGCGGCCTGTCGGTCTCCAGGTCTTTCCTCGTCCATATCGACAACCGCTATCTGCGCCAGGACGCGCTTGAGGTCGACAAGCTCTTTGCCAGTGAGGATATCAGCGTCAAGGTTGCGGCACGTCAGCAGAGTCTGCCGGAAATCGTGCGTGATTTTCGCCAAACCATGGCTGAGCACCAGGAACCCGCCATCGACATCGGTCCGCACTGCACCGATCCCTACGAATGTGACTACATTCCCTACTGCTGGCAGCATATCCCTGAGAATTCAGTGTTCGATCTGCGCGGCAAGGGGATCAATAAATTCGACTATTACAACCAGGGGTTGGTCAAGTTTGCCGATCTGCCGCTTGATAGGCTCAACAAGGCCCAGCGTCAGCAGGTCGAAACGACCCTCAAGCAGCAGGATCTACTCGACACAAACAAGGTCGATGAGTTCATCGAGACCCTCTGGTATCCGCTCTGCCATCTCGATTTCGAAAGCTTCAACAGCCCGATCCCCAAGTTTGATGACACCCGGCCCTACCAGCAGATCCCCTTTCAGTATTCGCTGCATATCCAGCAATCAGCGGGAGCCGAGCCGCAGCATTTTGAATATCTCGCCCCGCCGGGTGTCGATCCGCGCCGCGAACTGAGCGAACAACTCCTCGCCGTGATCCCGGAAGGTGCCTGCGTGTTGACCTATAACCAGGCCTTCGAGAAGGGGGTGTTGCGCAATCTCGCCGAACTCTTCCCCGATCTGGCCGAGGCGATCAATCTGCGCTTGCCCAACGTGCGCGACCTGATGACACCCTTTCGGCGGCGCGATGTCTATCGCTGGCAGATGCGCGGCTCCTACTCGATTAAAGAGGTGTTGCCGGCGATGGTGCCAGAGCTTTCCTATGCGGGGCTGGAGATCGCCGACGGCATGGCGGCGATGCAGGCCTACCATGAGATGTGCGCGCTGGATGATCCGGCGATGCTTGCCGAGTTGCGGCGGGCGATGTTGGAGTATTGTCGGCTGGATACCCTGGCGATGGTTAGAATTTTGGCTGAATTGAGGACGATAGCCCCCCGATAACTGCTATGATCCCGGAATTTCACGAATAGCAAGAGGAAATAACAACGATGAAACAACTGATTTTCTTTACGACTTGCCTTTAGGTCTGTTAGTTTCAAGGGCGTGATTTTGCCGTACTAATGGGTTCAGGCGGGAGCAGGAACAATCAGAGGTCGGCTCTCCGTAAATCGATTGCTCAACTGACTCGGGCACTATGGCTGGGCAAAGATCCTTCCGACCCTATCCTTTGCAAAATGACTTCAAGAGTTTAACGCTCGCCGGCAGTTATTTTGCATTCGCTTGATAAAACCTTATCTTACGGGAGGGGTCATGGATCAGCTCACCATTGGTTGTCCGCACTGCGGCTTCAGCAAAAATGTCGCCAGGGCGAAGATTCCGGCCAGGGTCAAAAGTGTTAAATGCCCTGCCTGTGAGCAGTCATTCCCGCTGGAACAGCTGACAGAGATTGTTTCATCGCCGCCGCAGAGTGACACTCTGACTCAACCGATCCAACCGGAACCGCGTCTTCTGACATTTACCTTTACCGGTAATGCGCGCGAATATTTTGGTATCTGGATTGTCAATACCCTGCTCAAGATCGTCACGCTCGGGATCTACTCCCCCTGGGCCAAGGTGCGTAAACGCCAGTACTTTTATGGCAACACTCAGCTTGGCGATGCCAACTTCGATTATCTGGCCAACCCGATCGCCCTGCTTAAGGGCTGGTTGATCGGTGCGGCGCTCTTTATCGCTTACTCCGTTGGCACCCGTTACAGCCC
>JAUXIR010000071.1 GCA_030620915.1 Geopsychrobacter sp.
AATCAGGCGCAGAGAGGCTTGCTGCTGAAACTGGTTGGCTTCGTTCATCACGACGACCTGTTCTTCACGCTCTGTAAGCCCACGATCGAGTTCACGGGTTGCTCTGACCTGTTCTTCCATGCCACGGGTTACCTGGTCGGTCGCCGCTTTCATTTCGGTTACCCCGTCTTGAATGCGGGTAATCCCGGTGCGCTGTTCTTTCATTGCGCGTGCCACCGCACGCACCGAACGCAGGCTGGCTCCGGCATCCTTTAGTAGCTTTTGCGCTTCATTCCCCTGACTGATTGTCAGCCGATTGATCTCTTCGGTTGATGATGAAGCAAGAGCGACTGAACTCATAATCTTCTGCAGAGCATCATCGGTGCTCAGCGCGAGAGCGCGTCCTTGAGCGATCCGTTCGGCGGTTGTTTCGACCGCCTGCAAAGCGACATCGGTATCCTGGCGAATCGCCTGAATAATCGTTTGAATGTCTTGGGCGCTGGAGGTGGTGCGGTCGGCGAGGTCCTTGATCTCTTCGGCAACCACGGCAAAACTCTTGCCCTCATCCCCTGCCTTGGCCGCGATAATCGCCGCGTTAAAGGCGAGAAGTTCTGTATCGCTAACCAGGTCCTTGATGACACCGATGATTTTACTGACCTGCTGGGCCTGTTTGGCCAGACGCTCCATGGCGGTTGTTGCCTGGGCGCTGTCGGCAACAATCTGCTCGGTTTCACCGAGTGACTGCTGCATCATCTTCAAGCCTTCTTCGGCGTCGCTCTTGACCTGCAGAACCGAATCGTTACTCTGCGCGGCCCCCTCACGAATCTTCTCAAAAGAGACGCCGATGGTATCGAGAGACTGCGCCGTCCCTTCGACCGAGCGTGCAATGTCATAGGCCTGATTGGCGACTTCGCGCACACTTGCGGTCATCTCTTCGACTGCAGTGGTGGTTTCGAGGAATTTTGCGGTTGAGTGATCGATCGCCATCGCCATCTCTTCGAGTGAGGCGGACAGCTGGCGAGAAAGGGCGGCTTCATCCTGAGAGCGGTGGGAAAGCTGGCGCATCAATGCCTGCAGCTCAGACTGTTTTGTTTCGAGCACCTCGACATCTTTGCGGGTAATCTTTGAGGCGGCCAACCCGTCATTGGCGCGATCAACCAGATAGAAGCTGGCTTGCGCCAGGCTGCGGTAGTGGGGAATCAGTTGATCTGCGGTGTTAAGCATCATCTCAACCAGGGATTGAGCCTGCCCTACCCCCCTCTCAAGCGAACTGGAAAGGTTTTCGAGGGTGTCACCACTGGTCTTGATCTCGCCAGTCAAGGGGAGCAGCAAAAGCAACTGCTGGCGTAACTGCTTCTTGAGTGAACTGCGCACAAAGAGGAAGGAAGAGACGGCCATAACATAGCCGAAAGATATGGAGAGCACTATAAACGGGGTGTCGAGGGCTGCACTACCGACCAGCAGTGTGGCAAAAAAAGGAAAGATAATTCCGGCCAGCAGGCCTGTCAGGTGGGTGAAGAAGAAGACCTTCTTCAGATAGCTGATTTCAGTCGCTTTGCTTAACCCCATAACCGCTCCTGTTACTGAAGAAAGGATGTGCATTAAAATATAGATATATTCTGTGAACCTCGATTTGTGGCAGAAAAGGGTCAACAGCTTCAATTAACTATCACAAATAACATCACTCAGCAAGCGCTACCCCCTTTCGTCCTGTTGGATGCTGAGCTATGATATTGCAGGTTTGTTACAGTCAAGAGTATTTGAAACGAGGACTATTTAAATGATGGAGAAAATTGAAAGAATGATGTCACCTGCTCTTCCCCTTGTATTTATAGCATTTCTTGCCCTGTTCCCCTTATCGGTATCTGCCTCAGTGGAGGATGTGACACAGGCCCTGCGTCGGGACTATCCGAAACTCAATTTTCAACAGGTAACGCCCGGTCCGATTGATGGTGTTTACCAGGTGGTGGCAGATCAGAGTGAGATTGTCTACTACGTTCCGGCGACCGGTTATCTGCTGATGGGTGAATTCTGGACCCGCGATGCACAAAACCTGACCCAGCAGGCCAAGGCAGACCTGATGACAGAGAAGGCCGGCCTCTTCCCGCTCGATAAAGCGGTGGTTATCGGCAAGGGACCTCATCAGGTGATCGAAGTGGTTGACCCCGACTGCCCCTACTGTCGTGAGGGCTCGGCCTTCTTTGCCGGGCGCAACGATGTCACGCGTTATATCTTTCTCTTTCCACTTAATATCCATGAAAAGGCGGAAGCCAAAGCAGCCTATATCCTTTCTTCCCCCGAACCGGAAATCGCCTACGAAGAGGTGATGGGAGGGGCTTTCGACACGCAGCCGCTACCTGAATTTAAAGACAATGGATTACTCAAGGAGCATCAGCGTGTCGGCCGGCAACTCGGAATTCACGGCACCCCGAAATACTGGGTGAACGGCCGGTTTGTCGCTGGTTCGAGTTTAAAACTGATAGAGCAGATGCTGGGTGGCAAGAAGAACTGATGGCAAAACATATAACCCCCAAAGAGGCAGAAATACTGGCTCCGGCCGGCAGCCTTGAAGCTTTTTTTGCCGCCATGGAAGCCGGGGCCGATGCGGTTTATGTCGGACTCAAGGAGTTCTCGGCGCGCGCCAAGGCGAAGAATTTTTCGCTGCGCGAACTCGAACTTGTCTGTCGTTATGTCCGTCGTGAAGGACGACGCGTCTATGTCACCCTCAATACCCTGGTCAAAGAACGTGAACTGCCGAAATTGATCGAAACCCTCGGTGCTCTACAGCAGATGGGTATCGATGGTCTGATCATTCAGGACCTGGCTATCTGGCAACTGGTTAAGGCGCATTTCCCCGCCCTTGAATTGCACGCTTCGACCCAGATGACGGTACATAATGCCGCCGGGGTCAAGATGCTCGAACGCATGGGTTTTACCCGTGCGGTGCTGTCGCGCGAACTGACCATCGACGAGATCGCTGATATTCGGCGGCAGACAACGATTGAACTCGAGCACTTTATCCATGGCGCCCTCTGCTTCTCCTTTTCCGGGCAGTGCTACTTCTCCTCGTTTCTGGGTGGCATGAGTGGCAATCGTGGTCGCTGCGCTCAGCCCTGTCGTCGCCAGCACAAGCAACGCCAACAAGAGGGTTACTATTTTTCGACTAACGATCTGTCGGCCATCGAATTGATTCCGCAACTCTTGGATGCCGGGGTCATGAGCCTCAAGATCGAGGGCCGGATGAAGAGTGCCGAATATGTTCAGAATGTGGTTGGCGCTTATCGACTGGTGCTTGACGCGCCGCAGGACCGGCAAAAAGAAGCGGTCGACGCGGCCAAACAGCTGCTTAAATCCAGTTTCGGGCGCAAGCCGACCAAGGGCTTTCTGAGTGGGGGGCAGCCTCAGGATATCGCCAACCCTTCGGTCAAGGGGGCAACCGGACAGTATCTGGGTGAGGTCGAGCGTGTGACCGGTCGCGATATCAGTTTTCGCAGTAGCGGCCCCTTGCATATCGGCGATCGCCTACGCGTTCAGCCGCGTAGTGACCGCGCCGGCACAGCATTTACCCTGCGCAGCTTGCAGCTCGGTACGCGCAAGGTCGCTAGCTTAGAGAAGGGCTTCGTCAGTGTGCCGACCCCGTTTAACGATCGTTTTTCGGTTGGTGATTCCGTCTTCAAGGTCTCTTCGAGTGAAGCCTTCAGCATGAGCGAGCAGGCCTGTCGCAAAAAGTTGGAGCAGCTTCCGCCACAGCGTACGCCACTCGACCTCGAGGTTGTGGTCAGCACCAGTGAAATTAAACTGAAGGCCGAAAGCCGTGGCCATAGCTGGCAACTCGCCTATCCGATCGAGAGTTTTGCCGCCACCGAGCGTGGGCTGGATACGCAGTTGCTGCATAAGGTTTTTGTCGCAACCGATAAGGCCCCCTTCAGTCTGCGACGCCTCGACGCCAAGGTTGTCGATAGCCTTTTTGTGCCACCCAAGCGGCTCAAGGAGATTCGGCGCCAATTTTATGCGCAGCTGACACAGGGCTGGCTTGAAGAGGAGCCTGGCCGCCCACCCGGGGTTGTCGCCGCCCATGCTGCGTTGCTGGCCGAAAAGACCCCTCGCATCAGGAGTAGAGGGCTGCGGGTGCAATTGCGCGATGCCTCAGAACAGAAGCTCTTGCAGGATGAAAACGTTGACCAGCTGATTTTGTCACTTTCAAACTCCAATCTGCATGCCGCAGCGGCATTGCGCAAACGGGCCGAGCAGATTATCTGGGATATCCCTTTTGTGCTGCTTGGTGACGACTGGCGTGATATGCAGCAGATGGTCAAGCAGTTGCACCGGCTCGGTTTCCGCCAGTTCCGGCTCAATAATCTGGGGGATTTCCCCCTCTTTGATCAACTCGAAGCGGTGGTGCTGTATAGCAGTTTCCGCCTCTTTGCCCTGAATCATCAAGCATTGCTGGCTTGGCGCGATCTGGGAATCAGCGAGGCCGAACTCTATATCGAAGATGATCGCGAGAATCTGGCCAATCTGCTGCGGCGTGATCCCGATATCGGCCTGGCGCTGACGATCTATGCCAGTGTTCCGCTGCTGCGCTCGCGGATTGAGATTCGTCAGTTGAAGGGGAATGCGCCGGTGGTGAGTGATCGCGGTGATGCCTATCGGGTTCAGCAACGCCAGGGGGTCACCAGCCTCGATAGTTTGACCGATTTCTCTTTTATCGCCGAACAAGCCGAGCTTGAATCCTTTGGTTGCAGGCAGTTTGTGGTCGATCTCTCGCATCTGGGCGCCTTTTCGGCGCGTGGTAAGGAGGTGCTGGAGGCCGTTCGCCGCAGGGCAGACCCGCCCAATTGCAGCAAGTTCAATTATCGGCAGGGGATGGAGTGATGAAGATTGCAGTGCTTGACGGGCATAGTGCGAATCCGGGGGACCTGAGCTGGGACGGACTGGCCGAACTTGGTGAGCTCCAGGTCTATCCACGCACCTCGGCTGCGGAGCTGGTTGCGCGAGCCCGGGGGACCGAGGTGCTGATCACCAACAAGGCTTTTTTATCCCAGGCGGAACTGGAGCAATTGCCCGACTTGCGTTATATCGGAGTCCTGGCCACCGGCTTCAATGTGGTGGATATTGACGCCTGCCGTCGGCGCGAGATCGCCGTGACCAATATCCCCGGCTACAGTTCACACTCGGTCTGCCAGCTGACCTTTGCCCTGATCCTCGGGCTTTCCCATCAATTGTTGCACCATAACGAACTGGTCCGCAATCGCAGCTGGAGTCGAAGTGGCGAACCCTGCCTGATCGATCGCCCGCTGCTTGAACTGGCCGGTCTGAGCCTGGGCCTGGTCGGATTTGGCCAGATAGCACGAGAGGTTGCGCAAGTTGCGCTGGCGTTTGCCATGCGGATTCAGGTTTTTACCGCCCATCCGCAGAGGTACCGCGACGACTGGCCGCAGATTCGTTTTGTCGATCTCGACCAACTTGTCGTCAGTAGCGATCTGATCTCGCTCCACTGTCCGCTCAATGATCAGACCGCTAATCTGGTCGATGTTGGGTTTATGGCCCGCATGAAACCGGGTGCACTGTTGATCAATACCGCACGCGGGCTGCTGGTCGATGAAGCCGCCGTTGCCGCTGCCTTGCACAATGGTTCGCTTGCTGGTTATGCTGCCGACGTTTTAGGCGTTGAGCCGCCACCGCAGGATCACCCGTTGCTGGATGCGCCGAACAGCCTGTTGACGCCACATATCGCCTGGGGCACCGGCGCGGCGCGACAACGACTGATCGATATTGCGGTCGAGAATCTGAAGTCTTTCGTTGCGGGTGGGCGGCAAAACCGGATCGTCTGATCCGGTTCAGGCCTTCCCCTGTGGCCAAGCGGTGCTGCTTTATGGTCTGTCCGTATAGCTTTTTCTAATGGTGTGTTAGTATGAAACAGATATTTGTCGGTCTGTCGATGCTTGTGGCTCTTGTGCTGGGCTGTACGCCCCAGGGACAGATACCTTTGATCGATAGTGCCGGCCAAACCGGGATCAGTGGTCGGGTGAGCGACCGTGCTGATCGTGGTGTCGCTGATGCCTGGGTTTATGCTTACCGGAACACCAGCAGCAGTTTGCGCGGACCGGCGGATTTCGGGGTGCGGACCGACAGCCGCGGGGATTATTTTCTCGACATGGTTGATGGCTCCTACTATCTGATCGCGCGTTGGCGACAGGATGGTGGTGAGGCCGGGCCTCCACGCGCCGGAGATGCCTGGGCGATACTGGAGAAGAACCCCATTCAGGTTGAGTCCGGCCGGATCAGTCGGGCTGACTTTCGTCTGCGGGGGGTGCAAGCCGGTCAACCGGTGCTGCTGCGTAGCGGAAGTCTCAGCCAGGGGAAAACCGGTTTCACCGGACGCCTGGTCGATTCGAGCGGCGAGCCCCTGCCGGGCGCTTTTGCCCTGGCATATAGCGATCTTGATTTTCGGCGCATGCCCGACTACACCTCGGCGGTGGTTGGTTCGGATGGGCGTTTTCAGCTTTATCTTCCCGGCGGTCGTTATTGTCTGGCTGCGCGTACACGCACCCGCGGGCAACCGGTTGCAGGGGAGCCTTACGGACTGCTTGATGCCGGGGATTCTGGCTGCCTGGCAACAGTCGAGAATAGCTTGATTGATGTCGGCAATATCCGTTTGAGCCCATATCAACGTTAGGCGGCTTTGCGGTTGTGTCTATACCGCGTTATCAGAAGGATTGAATTGACCATGCAGAGTCTTAAAGTTTTTTTGAACTTACGAATTCTTATTGCTGCGTTGCTGCTGTTGCTGGTAGGCGGCACTCAGGTTTCTGCCGAGCGTAGCTTCGACAGCAACCGGGCGCGTCTGCTTGGTCATATGATTCAGCAACAACTGAACCGGCACCACTACAGCGACAAAAAGCTCGATGATCAGCTTTCAAAGTCCGCATACAAGCTCTACCTCAAACAGTTGGATGGACAGAAGCGCTTTCTGCTTCAGGCGGATATCAAGGCTCTTTCTGTCTCGGAGTTGCTGATCGATGATGCGATTCGAAGTGGTCGCCTCGATTTGCCGCAGCAAGGCCAGCGACTGCTGGATCAACGAATTGGCCAGGCCAAAAAGATTTGTACAGAGATTCTGGACCATGATTTCAATTTTGATACGGCCGATGATTTTGAGACCGATCCTGAAAA
>JAUXIR010000165.1 GCA_030620915.1 Geopsychrobacter sp.
CAGCCGAAATTACTGCCGACAATCAGGATGCTCGCGCCGGCATACGCGAGATTACTAAAGGGATGCAACCGACCTGCGGCCTTAAGCTGGCTGCGATCGTCGGCAAAGGCGTGTTCGCCCAGGCCGTCAAAGGTCACACAGCGCAGGAAGCGCGCCGGGATAATCCGATCGGTGTCGATATCATTGCCGCGTAACGGCAAACCACGTCCGCTGATGCGAGAGATTGCACTCATGACCGCACCTTCCTGTTCAACAGCGGCCGCACGTCGCTGACCCTGCCTTCAAGCGCAGCTAAGGCCGCCATGGCGGGAGACATCAGCAGGGTGCGTCCGGCCGGTGACCCCTGGCGTCCCTTGAAATTGCGGTTGCTGGTGCTGGCGCAGATCTGCCGCCCGGTCAGCTTATCGGGATTCATCGCCAGACACATCGAGCAACCCGCATTACGCCAGTCAAAACCATGCTCGATGAAGATCTTATCCAGACCTTCAGCTTCAGCAGCGGCCTTCACCGCCTCACTGCCGGGAACGACCACCGTTTTGATCCGATCCGGCACGCGGCCGCCATGCAACTGGCAGACACGGGCCAGCTCCCGCAGGTCACTGAGGCGCCCATTGGTACAGCTGCCGATAAAGACGACATCGATCGGCAGACCGAGCATCGATTGCCCCGGCTTAAGATCCATATAATCATAGGCCTGGCGGATCAGATCCTGTTCATCGGGCGCATAGTCCTCAACCGCCGGTAATGTTTCATCCAGACCCAACGCCTGCCCCGGCGTTATCCCCCAGGTCAGGGTTGGCGAGATCTCTGCCGCATCGAATTTGACCAGATCATCGTAGTCGGCATCGGAGTCAGAGGCGATACTGCGCCACCAGTCTTCGGCCCGCTGCCAGGCTTCATCCCGGGGGGCGAACTCACGCCCACGCAGATAATCGAAGGTGGTCTGATCCGGGTTGATATAACCGCAGCGTGCCCCCCCTTCGATCGCCATGTTACAGACCGTCATCCGCTCCTCCATACTCATCGCCTCGATGCAGCTGCCGGCGAATTCATAGGCATAGCCGGCACCGCCCTTGACCCCGAGATGGCGGATGATGTGCAGGATGACATCCTTGGCGAAGACTCCGGTGGCCAGGCGACCATTCACCTCAACCCGACGCACCCTGAGCGGTTCCAACGCCAGGGTCTGGGTCGCCAGCACGTCACGCACCTGACTGCTGCCGATACCGAAGGCAACAGCGCCGAAGGCACCGTGAGTCGCGGTGTGGCTGTCACCACAGGCGACGGTCATGCCCGGCTGGGTCAAGCCCAGTTCCGGTGCGATGATGTGCACCACCCCCTGCTTGCCGCTGCCGACGTTGTAGAGTCGGATACCACCGGCGGCGGTATTCTCTTCCAGCGCCAGCATCATCTCCTCGGCCAGCGGATCGGCAAAGGGACGCGCCTGATCATCGGTCGGCACGATATGGTCGACTGTTGCCAGGGTATTCTCGGGGAAGGCGACCTGCAGGCCAAGTTCACGCAACATGGCAAAAGCCTGCGGACTGGTGACCTCATGGATCAGGTGCAGACCGATAAACAGTTGGGTCTGACCACCCTCAAGCTGCCCGACGGCATGTATGTTCCAGACCTTATCGAACAGGGTGCCGCGACTCATGATTTCTGAGTACGGCAGGACTTCAGCATTTGCAGATCACGCACTGCACCCCGATCGGCACTGGTCGCCAGCGCCGCATAAACCCGCAGCGCCATACTCACCTCGCGCTGGCGGTCGAGCGGCTGCCAGGCCTCGGCCCCCTTGGCTTCCATCTTCTTGCGCCGCTCAGCAAGCTGATCACCACTGATATCGACCCGGATACTGCGCCCGGGGATATCGATCAAAATCTTGTCCCCCTCTTCGACCAGGCCGATCGCGCCGCCACTGGCCGCTTCGGGCGAGACATGACCGATCGACAGCCCCGAGGTCCCGCCGGAGAAGCGACCGTCGGTCACCAATGCGCAAGCCTTGCCCAGGCCCTTCGATTTCAGGTAACTGGTCGGATAGAGCATCTCCTGCATGCCCGGACCGCCCTTGGGTCCCTCATAACGGATCAGCACCAGGTCGCCCGCCACCACCAAATCAGCCAGAATCGCCTCGACGGCATCATCCTGGCTTTCAAAGACCCGCGCCCGGCCGCTAAAACAGTAAACCGACTCATCGACCCCGGCCGTCTTGACGATGCAACCATTTGGCGCCAGATTGCCGTAAAGCACCGCCAGGCCGCCGTCCTTACTGTAGGCATGCTCAAGACTACGGATACAACCCTTTTCACGATCCAGATCGAGGCTCTGCCACTGGCGATCCTGACCGAAGGCTTCAAGCAGCGGCTGACAACCGGGCGCGGCCAGGTAACGCTCTTCGGCCTCGGGCGACGCGCTCCCGGCGATATCCCATTGCTTCAAGGCCTCACCCAGGGTCGGGGCGTGGATTGTGGGCACCGAGGTATCGAGGAGTTCGGCCCGCGCCAGTTCGCCGAGGATACCGAAGACACCACCGGCACGATGGACATCCTCCATATGATAGTCAGGCGTTGAAGGGGCGACCTTGCACAGATGCGGCACCCGGCGTGACAGGGCATCGATCTCTTGCATATTGAATGCTGCGCCGGCTTCCTGCGCTGCCGCCAACAGGTGCAACACCGTATTGGTCGAGCCGCCCATGGCGATATCGAGACACATGGCGTTACGAAAAGCAGCCAGGGTAGCGATGCTGCGTGGCAGGGCGCTGGAATCTTCTTCCAGATAGTAACGCTTGGTCAGATCGACAATGCGCCGCCCGGCCTCTTCGAACAGGTCGCGCCGCCGCACATGGGTGGCCAGCAAGGAACCGTTACCCGGCAGACTGAGGCCTAAGGCCTCGGTCAAACAGTTCATCGAATTAGCGGTGAACATCCCCGAGCAGCTGCCGCAGGTTGGACAGGCCGAACGCTCGACCTTAAGACAGTCGGCATCGCTGACCGCTTCATCGGCGGCCATGACCATGGCATCGACCAGATCAAGCGCCTTCTCCCCTTCGCTGAGGACCGCCTTGCCCGCCTCCATCGGTCCGCCAGAGACAAAGATCGACGGGATATTCAGGCGCAATGAGGCGTTGAGCATCCCGGGGGTGATCTTGTCGCAGTTGCTGATGCAGACCATGGCGTCGGCGCAGTGGGCATTAACCATGTACTCGACCGAATCGGCGATAATCTCGCGTGACGGCAGGCTGTAGAGCATGCCGCCATGCCCCATGGCGATACCGTCGCAGATAGCGATGCTGTTGAACTCCTTGGCGATCCCGCCGGCCTTTTCGATTTCGCGACAGACCAGCTGACCGAGATCCTTCAGATGCGCGTGCCCCGGCACAAACTGGGTGAAACTATTGACCACGGCAATGATCGGCTTACCAAAACTATCCTCCTTAACCCCGGTTGCACGCCAGAGGGCACGGGCTCCGGCCATATTGCGGCCACTGGTGGTGGTTGCTGAACGGTATGGAATCATCTTTAAACCCCTTAAGCTATTGGATAGATGGATACTCGTTTGGCGATAAATACAAGGTTGGCTAAATATACTCCGAATTGATCTCAAACGAAACAGACAGCATAAATCTTATAAAGCTTGCGCACCGGAAGTAAAAGTTGCGTAAAACAGTCCCGAGGAGCAAGCACATGTAAGCGGAGACATGTTACAAAAAACAGGAGGGGATGTCAGGGAGAAATATCGATGTCAAACGGAATTGAAAAACCAGATTATGGTTTTGGTGAAGAAGTCGCCAACAGTATCACCCACGGCATCGGGATTCTGCTGGCGATCGTCGGTCTGGTGGTCATGATCTACTTTGCCGCAATCTACGGCGACAGCTGGCATCTTGTTTCGTGCAGCATCTTCGGCGCCACCCTGATCTTCGCCTATACGACATCAACCCTCTACCACAGCATTCCGATGCCCGGGCCGAAACGGATTTTGCGCACCCTCGACCATGCGGCGATCTTCCTGTTGATCGCCGGCACTTACACCCCCTTTACCCTGATCAGCCTGCATGGTTCCTGGCGCTGGTCACTCTTCGGCATCATCTGGGGATTGGCATTCACCGGTGTCGCCTGCAAGGTCTTCATGCCGATAAAGCTGGCCAGGTTCTCGACCCTGCTCTACATCGCCATGGGCTGGGTGGTGGTGGTCGCGGCCCGGCCGCTACTCGCCAGTGTCGAGACCGGCGGGCTGCTATTGTTGCTGGCAGGCGGCCTGGCCTACACCGGTGGCGTGGTGTTTTATGCCTGGGAGCGCATGCCTTACAACCATATGGTTTGGCACCTGTTTGTCATGGTTGGCAGTGCCCTGCACTTTTTCGCGATCCTGCTTTACATCATCCCTGGCCCGGCCGGGGTCTGAGCCAGGGGGCAGAGTGAACAAAAATAGGCCGACATCTCGCTGCTCGCAAGTGTCGGCCCTTACTGAGGGAAAATTTGGGTAAAACGTTAAACGTTAAAACGGAAATGCATCACATCGCCATCAATAACGGGGTACTCTTTGCCTTCGAGCCGCATCAGCCCCTTCTGCTTGGCACCCGCCTCCCCCTTGCAACTCACGAAATCCTCATAGGCAATGACTTCGGCACGGATAAAGCCTTTTTCAAAGTCGGTATGAATCACCCCGGCGGCCTCAGGCGCCTTGGCACCATCCCTTACCGTCCAGGCACGGACCTCTTTTACCCCGGCAGTAAAATAGGTGATCAGGCCAAGCAGCCGGTAACCGGCATGAATCATCCGTTCGAGGCCAGCTTCACCCAGGCCAAGTTCGGTGAGAAATTCACTCTTCTCTTCAGCCTCAAGTTCGGCGATTTCCGCTTCGATCTTGCCACAAATAGTGACGACTTCTGCGCCCTCGGTTATGGCATGCTCGGTGACCTTCTTTACGAAGGGATGCTCTCCGGCCAGATCATCTTCGGTAACATTGG
>JAUXIR010000041.1 GCA_030620915.1 Geopsychrobacter sp.
TCCCGGCAGATGGTTTTCGTCAGGTCGGTTTTAATCTGATCAAGATTCCGGCGGAAGAGACGGCTAAGCCAGGGAAACGTTCCGGTGTCTGGGGTGAAATCAGCTTTCAGGGCCAACCCCTTGAGCGGACCTATCTCTATGTTTACAAGTCGACCGAAAATGATTTCAAGGGACCTGCCTGGTTTATTCAGCCGGTTGAGAAGGGCAGGTTTCGCATGTCTTTGCCGCCGGGTGATTATTGGCTGTTGGCGCGTAAGCGCATGAAGGGCGGTCAGTATGGCCCGATCGAAATTGGTGATTATTTCAACTTCTATTACGGAAATCCGCTGCATATCGAAAAGAATGAGTTGAAGAACATTCAGCTCGAAACCATCACTCGCCTGTCGATGCTGGAAGAGGACCCCGATGCGGTTTTCGCGGGGATTACGGGCTCGGTTTTTGGCCCGGGCGCACTGCCGGCCGTGGGGGTGAGGGTCTTTGCCTATCGCAGTGCAACCATGACCGGCACGCCGGCTTATATCTCCGCAACCACTGATGAAGATGGCCGTTTCAGCCTTCCAATGCCTGAAAGCGGGGCTTACTGGTTGCTGGCCCGTGAGGCCATCGGCGGCCCGGCGGCAACGGGTGAGTTGTATGGCAAACTGCAGAGTGCTGAAAATGCGGGTATCAGGTTGTCCGCGCAACAGATGAGTCGGGAGGTCAGGATCGATGTTAGTCCGCACCCTTAAGCTTTTGGTTGGACTCCTTTTTGTGCCATTTCTGCTCCAGGCCGAGTCGCTGAAAATCGAACAGGAGATCGAGTGGCAAGGCCTGGTTGAGATGACGGACTCGGTGCAGGTTACCGCAAGCGGGATTCTGCGTATAGCCGCCGGGACAAGGGTCAAGGTTCTTGACCCCTCTCATGGGATTTCGGTTCAGGGGCAACTCCTGATTGAGGGAACGCCGGAGGAACCGGTTATTTTTGATACCGTCACGGGTTGGCAAGGGATCAGCTTTGTTGAAGCCGCGCCCGGAAGTCGAATTGTCCAGGCAAGGTTCAGTGATTGCGCTCAGGCCTTGGGCATTATTGCGACTTCGCCCCTGATCAGCGGCAGCCGGTTTAGCAACTGCGAGGCGGCGGTCAAGTTGCTGCGCGAATCGAGTGCAGAGTTACGTGACAACAAGTTCGTGGAGATCGGTCTCGGCTTGGGGATTGAGATGCGTTCCTCACCCAGGGTCGTGGGTAACAGTTTTACGGGGCACAAGAAGAGCGGTATCACTGCCTCTAACAACAGTCGTGGCCTGATTGACAATAACCGGTGTGAGAAGAATGAACAGGGGGTCGGACTGCTGCAGCAGTATCCGGACAGAATACGCAAAAACAGCTTCATCGAGAATCGGGTCGGGCTTTACTGTTACCAGACGCAGAATACCCCGCTGATCGAAGATAATCTTTTTCGTCAGAACGAATATGGTTTGGTGAACTTTTCTTTCTCGTTCCCGGCGGTCAGGAATAACCGTTTCATTGCGAACAAGACCGCGCTGCAGAACGATCAGTTCGGCTCGGCTCTGGTCGAAAATAATCTGTTTGAACGGAATGACACCGCAATCTATAACAATCGCAAGTCGAATCCCAAGATCCGTATGAACAGTTTTTCTGGCAATAAACTGGGACTATTCGTCGATTACTCCTCCTACCCCCTGGTGCGTCAGAATAATTTCGAAAAGACCGGAGAGGGCGCTCGGCTTGGCATTTATCAAAGCGCGGATTGGGAGAAGCGCTCGGGTTCCAAGCAGCTTGTGATGAAACAGGCCCGGGAACGTGGCAGTAAAAACACCATGCTTGGTCAGGCACCGACGAAATATACCGATATCGTTGATCTGTCTGAGAATTGGTGGGGAGAGAATACCGCTAAACTCAATTCGGCCCTGTCTGATCAAAATTTGAGCTTTTTTTACGATCGCAAGGACAAGCCGACAGTCATCTACGAGGGCTTCGGCCCGGACAGTTATCGTCTCGATGAGATCCGTTTTCAGCCGGTGCTGGTAGCGCCGGTAGCCGGGACCGGACCCGTTCGATGAGATATGCCTTTGTCCTCTTGATTCTTCTCGGCTGTGTCTCATCTGCCTTTTCAGCTCAAGTCAAGGGGCGAGTCGTGTTGGGAGATCAGCCTCTCAAGGGCATGCTGGTCCGAGCCTATACCGACCTGAACCCGTCAGCCGATCCAATCGCGGAATCGGCCATGACTCAGGCTGATGGTCTGTTCCAGCTTGACGTGCCTGCAGGGTTTGTCGCCCTTTATGCCAGTTCAGCAGACGGACGTTACTTCGCCTTCTGTGGCCGCAACCCACTTTTTGTGCAGGATGATTCGCTCTGGGCCGGGCTGCAGGCGGTTGAGGCCTCTGCGGCAGTCACATCACCCTATGCCGATGACTACAGTGCCGCCCTCGAAGGGGTCGTGACCCTCGGTGGCAGGCCACTTTCAAATGCCCATGTTTCTCTCTACCTTGATGTCGCCGACGACCTCAAGGGCCAGGGGTATCGTCTTTCGGCACCAACGGCTGAAGATGGCTCTTTTGTGTTTGACGGCCTGCCGGAGACCGATTATTTTCTGGTCGCGCGTAAGCGTCAAAATGCTGCGCGGGTCGGACCCCTGGCCGAAGGGGATATGTTGGGCGTTTATGCGGGGAATCCGATCTCCCTCAAGGCAGGGATAACGACGAAAGTCGGACTGCCGATGGTTGTCCGTCAGCCGAGTGAGCAAGGGCCGAGCCTGCCGGATCGCCCGGGATCGAATACTCTGACCGGACACATCCTTGATCGCTCGGGACAACCGCGTGCCGGGTTGCATGTTTTTGCTTATACCGATCCGGTCATTGGTCATCAACGTCCCGCCGCTTTAAGTTCGAAGACTGCAGCCGATGGCCGTTTTGAAATCAGTTTTCGTCAACCTGGGATCTACTATATTGGTGCTCGTCAGGCCTATGGTGATTCGCCGGCACCGGGTGAGCTCTTTGGCCTCTACGAGGGGCGCGCCGACCACGGACTGACGATTGTTCCCGGAAGTAACGATCCCATTGAAATTCATGTTGTACCCATCAGCCTGGACTAAAAAAGGAAATAGATGATGTCAGACCCCAAAAAACAACCTTCGCTGGAGATCCAACTCGATAATGATGTCGCTCAGGGGACCTACGTGAATCTGGCAGTGGTTAACCATACCGATGCCGAGGTCACCCTCGATTTTATTTATGTCCAGCCCCAGGAGTTGAAGGGGAAGGTTCGCTCGCGGATTATCGTTTCGCCACGCCATGCCAAACGTCTTCTGCATGCCTTGAAGGAGAATATCGAACGTTATGAGCAGGCCTTCGGTGAAATTCCGCTGGAGGTGCGCCGCGAACCGACTGAAGTCACGCCATACCACTAATGATAGCGTTGCTGTCGATCCTCTCTCTGTTGCTGTTCACTTCCTGTATCCCCTTGCAGATATCCGAAGTGAGCGATCTGGTTATTTCGGACCAACAGGTTTGGCAGGGTGAGGTACGGATCAAGGGGGTGGTACGGGTGACCCGTGAGGGGAGCTTGACTCTGCTGCCCGGGACAAAACTTGTTTTCTCTAGGATTGACCGTGATGCTGATGGCATCGGGGATGCTGAACTCTTTGTCGAGGGTGAATTTGTGGCGCGCGGCACTGCAGACCGGCCGATCCTGCTGACCAGTGCGGCAACAAATCCGCAGCCTGGGGACTGGAAGTTTCTTTATTTGGATTACGCGCGCAAGGCTGAAATAGAATATCTGATCTCTGAGTATGCCTATAGTGGGGTGCAGGTGCATTTCTGCCGGGCCCAGATCAGTTTCAGTGAGTTTCGATATAATATTGATGGTGTGCGCTTTTCTACCGCGAATATCAGCCTGAAAGAGAGCTACCTGCATCATAACCGGCATGGAATTCGCTACGAAGAAAGGGGGGGCAGGGGGCTTGTGCAACGGAACCGGATCAGCGACAATCGGATTGGTATTTTTGCCGTGACTCGTGGTGAAGGCCGGACCCTCTTCGAACTGAACGATATTATTGACAATGAACCCTATCAGGTGAAGATGGGGCTACAGCAGACAACTGCACTTGATTTCCCACGCAACTGGTGGGGAGATGACAAGGGTTTGTCGGCGGAGACAGTTTTTGATCAACGTAGAGACCGGTCGCTCGGACGTGTGACGGGTACAGACCCTCTTGATCGCCCGATTAATGCGACCCGACAAATCGAAGGAGATTAACCGATGATGAAAGTTCTGCGGCCTGTTCCTGTTTTACTACTGCTGATTCTCTGTGTTGCCAACATGGCTTTTTCTTGTGTCGGCAAGTCGCTCGAGATCGGCACGACCGGCTCGGTGCAACAAGAGGTGTTGGCCAATATCATTGCTGAACTGATCGGTGAACGAACCGGGACCACGGTCAAGGTTGTTCCGTTCAACAGCAGTGACGAAGCGCATGCTGCGCTGCTCAAGGCTGACATCGATATGTATGTTGAATATACCGGCGTGGGTCAGACGGTGATTCTGCAGGCCCAACCCCTGGCCGACGCTGACGAACTCTACAAGGCGGTCAAGGACCGATACAATCAAGAACTTAATCTGATCTGGCTCAAGCCATTCGGTTTTGACGCGGCTCAGAGTCTCGGTGTGACTCTGCCGGCAGAAGCGGCACCGGTTGTGCGCAAGGATACGCTTAAAAAGTTTCCGGCGCTGGCACGCCTGATTAATAAGCTGGGGGGCAAGATCGACCAGCAGACCATTGCTTTATTGGAAAAAGAAGCCTCCGGCGGACAATCTAAGCAGGTTGCCCATGGTTTCCTCAAGAATAATCGTTTGATTTAGGTCGCATCGATGCTCGACCGTCGCCAGTTTATTCGTAACAGCCTCCAGAGTGCTTGCGCTGCGGGCGTGGCAGGTGTCGTGCCGCAACTGCTGTTGCCTCCGGCAGCCAGTGCGGCTCAGGATGCCGTTCTTGCGGTACGTCAGGGCAAGGAGATCCCGCGGTTGGTGCGCGAGACGCTTGCGGCATTCGGGGGCATGGAGCGTTTTGTTCACCCGGGCGAAACGGTTGTGGTCAAGCCGAATATAGGTTGGGATCGTGCGGTAGAGCTGGCAGCGAATACCCACCCACTGGTCGTGCAGACGGTCGTGCAGCTCTGTCTGGAAGCCGGTGCCAAAAAAATTCAGATCTTCGATCGAACCTGTAATGATCCGCGCCGCTGCTATGTGAGTAGCGGCATACAGTCGGCGGTTGAACAGATTGATTCAAAGAGGGTCGAGATCGTTCATATGGATCGCCGGGCCTACAAAGAACTCGAAATTTCCGACGGCAAGGCACTCAACCGTTGGTCCTTCTACCTGCCAGCCCTCGAGGCTGATCGTCTGATCAACCTGCCGATTGCCAAACATCACTCAATCACGACCCTGACCCTCGGCATGAAAAACCTGATGGGCGTCATCGGTGGGAATCGTGGGATGTTACACCGCAAGATCGCCGAATCTCTGGCCGATATCAATACGGTCATCCATTCAGATTTAACCCTGATCGATGCAACGCGAATTCTGGTCGCTAATGGCCCGCAAGGGGGACGCCTCGAGGATGTCGAGGTACGCAATACCCTGATCGCTTCGCCGCAAATTGTCACGGCCGATGCCTATGCCGCGACCCTGTTCGGGTTTCAACCGCAACAGATCGAAACCATTGTCGCCGGTCATCAAAGAGGCCTGGGTGAGATCGACCTGAGCCGGGTAAAGCAACTCTGATGCTGAACCGCAATTGGCGGATTTTTGTACAGTCGGCATCCCTGCTCGGCTTTCTCTGGCTCTTCCTGCAGACTGAATATCGCGGAACCGATGAACTGGCCTACCCGGTCAGTCTGCTCTTCCGGCTTGATCCCCTTGCCTTGCTTGCTGCAATTTTTGCTCCGGGTGATTCAGATCTGTTACTGCTCTGGCCGGCCCTGGTGCTGCTCTGTCTGACTTTGGTTTTTGGGCGTTTCTTCTGCAGTTGGCTCTGTCCGCTTGGCACCTTGCTCGATTTTTTGGGTGGTCCGTTACGGCGGGCTTCAAGCTCTTTTGTCGGTTGGCCGAAGGCAAAATACTACCTGCTTGCTGGTCTGACCCTCGCCAGCCTTTGCGGTTTGCAGCTGTTTGGACTGCTCGATCCGTTAAGTATTTTTCTGCGCAGTTTGACCCTGGCGATCAATCCGCTGTGGAACCAGCTGGCTAACGGCATATTTGACTGGCTTTATCAGGCCGATCTGCCTTTGGTCAGCCCCGCTGCCGATCTTGTTTACCCTTTTTTTCGTGATCGCCTGCTTGCCTTTCGTCAGCCGGTCTTTCTGCTTACCCTCTTCACCGCAGCAGTGTTACTGCTCCTGATTCTACTTGAACGCTTGCAGCCTCGTTTCTGGTGTCGCAACCTCTGTCCTTTGGGGGCACTGCTCGGAATCTGTTCGCGCCACAGCTTGTTGCAGCGCAGCCCGCTAACAGATTGTTCCGATTGCTCGCTCTGTTCGAGCCGTTGTCGTATGGGAGCGACTGCCGGCGCAGCCGTTCACTCGGCTGAGTGCATTCGGTGTCTCGACTGTCTCGATTTCTGCCCAAATCAGCGCATAGCTTTCAGCTTTAGTAAGGGAGAGGTAACAGGTTTTGATCTCTCCCGCCGAACCCTGCTGGCGGCTTCGGTCAGCGGGGCGATTATGGCCCCCCTGGCAGCCGCTGCCCCTCTGACCGGCAGCTATCGTAATGATTTGATCCGTCCCCCTGGCGCCGTTGCCGAAGATGAATTTCTACGGCGTTGCATCCGTTGCGGTGAGTGCATGAAGGTCTGCATCGGTGGCGCCTTGCATCCCGATCTCCTGCGTGGTGGTGCATTTTCCCTCTGGTCACCGGTCCTGGTCGCACGCCTTGGTTATTGTGAACTTGATTGTACCCTGTGCGGCCAGGTCTGCCCGACTGGCGCGATTCGTCTGCTCAAGGTTGAAGAGAAGCGTAAAACCAAGATCGGCCTGGCCGTTATCGACAGGGATCGTTGTCTTCCCTTTGCGCGCGGAGAGGAATGTCTGGTCTGTGAGGAACATTGTCCGACCGGCAAAAAAGCGATCGTATTTGATCGGCGCAAGGTATTGTTCGGCAGTGAGCCGAAGGAGTTGCTGCAACCACGCGTGCTGACCGAACTCTGTATCGGTTGCGGAATCTGTGAAACGCGCGGCCCGGTCAGCGGGGCTAGTGCGATCAATATAATCAGTGAAGGGGAAAGTCGTACCCCGCTGAGGTTGCTATGAAACTCCTATTGCTTGTTCTGCTTTTTTTCGGAGTTCCTGCCGCTGCGGAAACCATCAAGATAAGTTTTGATAAAGATTTGAGCGGTTGGCAAGAAAAAATATTTAGCGGCCGGGTCGATTACCGGACGATTGAGGATGACGGGCACCTGGTTCTGCAGGGAGTGAGCGGTGGCAAGGCTTCAGCCCTTATTCATTGGCAGGATATTGACCCGCGACAGTATCCAACATTACGCTGGCGCTGGAAGATCGATAAGGTACTCGAAAAGGGCCACGCCGGCTTGAGGTCGGGTGATGATTACCCGGCGCGGATCTACATCATTTTTGATTCATGGTTACCCGGCTTTGCGCGCAGCATCAACTACATCTGGGCTAGTCAGGTTAGCCGCGAAGCCATGGTCGTCAATCCATATTACCGGCGTTCTATCATGTTGGCCGTTAATTCAGGAGACGAAGCCGCCGGTCGTTGGGTGATAGAGGAGCGCGACCTGCTTGCTGATTATCAGCGGGCCTTTGGTGGTCGGATTCCGTTGATTAAAGCGATAGCGATTATGACTGATGGGGATGATACGGGGGAGAGTGCAACGGCCTGGTATGATTGGATCGAATTTGTTCCCGGCGAGCGCGAGCCCTAGGGTTCTTGGAATCAAGGTCAATATCTAAGAACATTGCATCGTTTCTACCCGGTTGCGGCCGTTATTTTTCGCCAGATAGAGGGCTTCGTCGGCCATGCGGATTAACTCGTCTTCTGTTTTTGCGTTACTGCCTGAAATAGTGGCGACCCCCAGGCTGATCGTCAATTTAAGTGACGCAAGATTGCCGGTGAAATTATAACCTTCTAACTGTTTTCTGATCCGTTCGGCGACTTCGGCGGCGTGTGCCATGTTCGTCTCCGGCAAAACCAGACAGAACTCTTCACCCCCGTAACGTGCGGCCAGATCATAGGGGCGCAAGTGCTCGCGTAACAAATCTGCGACTGTGACGAGGACATCATCTCCGGCTTGATGGCCATATTCGTCGTTCACCTGCTTGAAATGGTCGATGTCACACATAATCAACGAGCATGGTGCGAGGTTGCGCTGGCAGCGACTCATTTCGTTCTCCAGCATCTCTGTGAGCGAGCGTCGATTGCACAGGCGGGTTAAGGGGTCTGTCTGAGACAGCTCCATGAGTAAGCGATTGCTGCGTCGCAGTTCATCCTGCAGGGTTTTGAGCTGGAGGTGGACCTTAAGCCTGGCAACGAGTTCCTGCGGTTCAAAGGGTTTGGTGATGTAGTCGCTGGCGCCACTCTCGAGGCCCCGTACCTTGGTGGCGATATCCTTGTGGCTGGTCAACATGATCACCGGCTTGTCGCGCAGATCCTCACGCGATTGCAACAGGGCAAGAAACTTTAAACCGTCGATACCGGGCATTTCAATGTCACACAGGATGACATCGACATGATTGCTGACCAGTAGCTTGAAGCCCTCGACCCCGCCACCTGCCTGTAAGACTCTTTGAAACAGGTGGTTTTTTTCGATGGTCTCGCTGACCTGTTGACGTATCGTGGCTGAATCATCGATGATTAAGAGAGTACGTTCCATGCCTGCCCTTGATTAGGATTGTTATTTAGAGATTCTAATGGGGCTTGGGTGAAAAGTAA
>JAUXIR010000169.1 GCA_030620915.1 Geopsychrobacter sp.
CATCCTGATTGTCGGCAGTAATTTCGGCTGTGGCTCGTCGCGCGAACATGCCCCTCAGTCTCTGCAGAAGTGGGGGGTGCGGGCGATCGTCGGCGGAAGTTTTGCCGAAATCTTCTTCAACAACAATCTTGCCATCGGAGTGCCCTGTCTGCGTCTCTCGGCTGCGGATATCGATACCCTGCAGGGGTTGATCGAAGCTGATCCACGGCTCGAGGTTGAGATCGATCTGGAAGCAGGCTGTGTCAGGGTGACAGATTTCTCTTTTGCGGCAGATATGCCTGAAACCGCGCGGCAGATGTTTGTGCGTGGGCAGTGGAATGCCACCGGGCAGCTGCTGGCCAATCTGACAAAGGTCAGATCACGGGCGGCTAAAATCCCCTATCTGAATGATTTTGCTCCCTAATCAACCACGGGTCGTCGCATATCTCCGGCGACCCTTTTATTTTGCGGTGGCAACAGCTTTATACTGTTTGTAACTTTTTCTGCTGGAGGGATCAGATTATGAGTGATGCGCAGGTCACCCTGCAGGATCTAAAACAGAAGATGGCCGAATTCGTCCGTGAGCGTGACTGGGAGCAGTTTCATACGCCGAAGAATATCTCGATGTCGATTGCGATCGAGGCGGCGGAACTGATGGAGCATTTTCAGTGGTTGACGGTCGAGCAATCGAAGACCCTTGATGGTGATGCGCTGGCTGATATCGGTGAAGAGCTGGCCGATATCGTCATCTACTCCCTCTCGATGGCTAATTATCTCCAACTTGACCTGGCGCAAACCGTGCTGGCCAAGATGGAGAAGAATATCCGCAAATATCCTGCGGATAAGGTGCAGGGCAAATCTCACAAATACACCTACTATCAGGATAAAGAGCGCAGTGAGTCCTAAGAAGCCGGGGAAACCGGCCAAGAAATACAGTCAGGCCTCGCGACTGCACGATGTGATACGCATCCTCGAGCATCGCTATGGCGCAACCGTCGAGGAGCTGGTCGAAGAATGCCAGGTGACCAGACGCACCGTTTATCGCGATCTGACCGCAATTGAGGATGCCGGTTACCCCCTGATCAAGGAGCGCCAGGATTCGGGTGAGGTGCTTTATCGATTTGTCGCCGGGTTCAAGCAGTTGCCACCGATTACCTTTAGCCTTGAAGAGTTGATGACCCTCTATCTCTGTCGGGGACAACTCTCCTTCCTGCAGGGTACCCCCTTTCAGGATGACCTCGATGCGGTCTTTGCGCGGCTGCGCTCCGGTTTGCCGCCACGCTCGGTTGCCCATCTCGAACGGATCGCCGAGACGGGGAGTTCGAAGATTCAGGGCTTTCGTGATTACACCCGTCAGCGCACGATTCTGGCCAGTCTGCGCCAGGCGTTGCTCAAACAGCAACGCTGCCGGATTCGTTATGCCCCGGCACGCCGCGCGGCGAGTGATTATCTGTTTGATCCCTATACATTGCTTTTTTACAACAGCTCACTCTATCTCGGTGGCTACGCGCACAATCGTAAGGCGTTGCGTCTGTTTTTGATTGATCGTATTGAAGACCTGACGGCGACTGAAGAACGCTTCGAGGTTCCCGAGGATTACACCTCTGCCCAGCTGACCGGTGGTGCCTTCGGTCTGATCGACGAAGGACCGGAGCGGCAACTCGATCTGCTGTTTGCCGCGCCGATCGCTCATCTGATCCGCGAACGGACCTGGCATCCGCAGCAGGTCCTTGAAGAGCGAGCGGACGGGTCTGTCCGACTTCAGTTTAGTGCGGCCGGTGATACCGAAATCCTTGCGTGGCTCTATTCATTGATTCCACATGTTCAGGTCCTGGGGCCGGCCAGCCTGCGCCGGGATTTCTTACAGGCCCTTCGCCAGACGCTGAACGAATCAGAGATCCCCTAGCCGGCAGTGTGAACTATTCTGTCACTCCTGTGGTTAGACTCTAGTTAAGCAAGAGTCTGCCAATCACGAAAAGAGGAGGAGACCGATGATTTCTCATTTTAATCTTTGCGGGAGCGATAATTCTTTCTATTTCGAAATCTCTACGATTCAGCAGGATGCCGCTGGTTTGAAGATCACAGGAATTGTTGGGGATGGCAGCGCCGAAGCCTGGTTTGAGGGCAGCATCGGTGAACAGTTGCAGGTGTGTGTCTTTCCGATCTGGGAGGGTGGCAGTGACTCGCTCTGCCAGCGTTACGAACAGACCCTGATTGAACAGGGGCTTGTCAGCTGTTTTGAGGAGGTCAGTTTTCGCAGCGAGCAGGCATTCAATCCCGATACCGGTTGTTGGCAGCAGAAAATTATCGCCCTTGCAAAACCGACAATCCCCGCTTATTGGCCAATGGCGCGTAGCGAACGGCCACATCTTCAGGTCTGTGAAGCGGCTGCCATCTGGCAGCGACCGATCGCCTGCTGAAGGGGCAGCCTGGTTTGTGGTTAATATTGCATTTTGCCGAGAGCTGAGGTAGAAAAGGGCACCTTTTCAGCTTCGGGGAAATTCTAATGCGTCAACTGATCCTGGCTTCGACCAGCCCATATCGTCTCCTATTGATGCAGCAGCTGCAGCTGCCCTTTATTACTGCTGCGCCACTATTCAAAGAGACCATCGATCCATCGGTTGCACCCGAGTTGTTGGTGCGCCACCTTTCCTTAGGCAAGGCCCAGAGCCTCGCCGAGCGATATCCCAACGCCCTGATTATCGGCTCGGATCAGGTTTTCGTTGATCAGCGTGGACGGGCGGTCGGAAAGCCCGGCAACGAGGAAGCGGCCGTCATTCAGCTTAAACAGATGGCCGGACGAACCCACACCTTTTTTACCGGCCTCGCATTGTTTGATAGCGCCAGCGGGAGCTATCAAACCGATTACTCATCATTTTCCGTGACCCTGCGCGAACTGAGCGATGAACAGATTGCTGATTACGTCAAACGTGAAAAACCCTTTGAGTGTGCCGGGGCATTCAAGATAGAGGGGCTCGGGATCGCGCTGATGGAGAAGATGGAAGGGGATGATTATAATACCCTGATCGGCCTGCCGCTGATCAAGCTCGTCACCCGGCTCAAGCAATTCGGCGTCGAGGTTTTTGCCTGAGAAAGGTCGGTTTTAATCTCTTCTCTGGTTGACGGTTGAACCCTTATTGCCCATAATGTCCTCCTTTCTTTTGCCTGGAGGGGGTATGAAGATATCGATCCGTCTGGTCCTGCTGCTTAGTTTTCTCGCCGTTATCTGGGGAACCTTCTTCCTCACCACCACCTCTTCGCAGATCACCTCTGAACAGGTTCTTGAAGATCATGCCCATGTCATTATGGAGAATATTGCCTCCTATGCCATGGAGCAAAGTCAGAATTACCTGAGCAAGGCACAGCGGGCAACGGAATTGACCAAGAGGCTGTTGCGCTCACAGGTTCTCATCCATGAAAATGGGCGTGCGCTGGAGAACTACTTTCTTGAACAGTTGATGAGCTACCCTGATATCTCGGGAATTTACCTCGGGACACCCGAGGGCGATTTTTTCTTCGTCAGCCGTAACGATAAGTATTCACCGGGTGGCCTCAGGACCAAAATTATCAGCCATAAAAACGGTAAGCGTCAGGTGCATTATGTGTGGCGTGATGCCCAGCGTAATCTGATCAGCGAAGAGGATGATCCGACCGATAGCTATGATCCGCGGACCCGGCCCTGGTATCGGGGGGCGATCGCCGTTGACGGTATCTTCTGGACCGACCCTTACATCTTCTATGCCTCACAAACTCTCGGGATTACCATCAGTGGGCCGACTTACAATTTAGAGGGCCAGCTGGGTGGTATCGTCGGGGTCGATATTGAGATCGATCAACTCTCAACCTTTATCGCCAATCTGCGTATCGGCACCAACGGCCGTGCCTTCATGCTCAACCAGAATCGCGATGTTGTCGCCTTCCATGACGTTGCTCAAATCAAGTTTAGTGAAGCAGAGGGCCGGCCCAGTTCGCGTCTGGTCAAGATTGATGAGTTTCAGGAGAAGCTCAGTCGTGCGGCTTTCGGTGCGCTCGGCATCGCGCAGGAGAAGACCAGCCAGATCCTGCTCAATCGTGCCGAATACGTCAGTTTCGAATTTGAAAGTGAAAACTATCTGGCGATGTTCACGCCTTTTCCAAATCCGCAGTGGCCCTGGATAATCGGTATGTACCTGCCCGAGGATGACTATCTGGGTGCTCTCAAGCAGAACAGGGTCAATAACTACCTGATTACTTTTGCTATTTCGGTGTTGGCGAGTTTTCTGATTCTTTTTATCGCACGCTCGATAGCCCGTCCGATCATCGGTCTGCGGCGCTACGCTGAAGATATTTCGGCCGGTGATTTCGATCATGAAAAAGAGGGTCTTTTGTCCCGATGCCGCGTTAAGGAGGTTAGCGAGACGGTTGGCCGTTTTGATGGGTTGATGGTTGAGCTTGATCGGACCCGTGAGCATCGACTAAAAGCTGAAGAGAGTCTGCGGCGCAAGGAAAATCAATACAGGTCTCTGGTCGAAAATCTTAAGGTTGGAGTTTTCCGTATCAGTCGTGAGGGTGAAATCCTCAGTGCGAATCCGGCGTTTGCGCGGATGCTCGGTTGCTCGACTGTTGCTGAATTTAAAAAACACAACATTGTCAGCTTCTATTTCAATCAGGCTGACCGTAAGCAGTTCCTCGATGCTCTGCGGGTCCATCGACATATCAATAATTGGGAGTTGCAGCTTAAACCGATTGGTCAGCAGGAGCCGATCTGGGTTTCGATCAACGGGTTGCTGACGGAGGGTTCAGCGGATTGTTACATCGAGGGATTGATCGAGGATATTACCGAGCGGAAGCACTCTGAAAAGATGTTGATTCTTTCGGAGCGGATGGCTGCCGTCGGGACCATGGCGAGTGGTGTGGC
>JAUXIR010000056.1 GCA_030620915.1 Geopsychrobacter sp.
CGTCTGCGCAGAGCTGACATTTCACGACGCATTTCGGGCAACTTCCCGAAGATAAGCGATGATTTGAGCCATTGTTTATGCGGTATCGCCGGTGTGCCGGAGTAAACCTGCCCCCCTTCGAGGTCCTGGGTCGCCCCGCCCTTCCCGGCGATGGTGATGTTATCGCCCAACTTGACATGTCCGGTGACGGCCGACTGGCCGCCGAAGGTCGCATGACGCCCGATACGACTACTGCCGGAGATACCGGTCTGGGCCGCGATGACCGAATCTTCACCGACCACCACGTTATGCCCAATCTGCACCATGTTGTCGAGTTTGCAGCCTTTTTTGATCCGCGTTTCGCCGAGCGCAGCACGGTCGATACAGGTGCAGGAACCGATCTCGACATCATCCTCAAGCACAACGATCCCGACCTGCGGAATCTTGAAATAAGACTCGCCATCGGGCGCAAAGCCGAAGCCATCGGAGCCGATGACCGCTCCGGGTTGCAAAATCACCCGGTTGCCGATCCGGGTCTGTTCCCGAACCAAACAACCAGCGTGAATCAAACAATCCTGTCCGATCTCAACATCGTCGTAGATCACAACATTGGGGAAAAGCATGGAGTTGTCACCAATGACCACATTTTCGCCGATAACACACCCGGGATAAATGCTGACGTTCTGACCTATTTTTGCCGTTTTTGCGACAGAGGCACCCGGCGCAATCCCAACGCTGCGATAGGTCTCTCCACGCAACTCGGTCTGGATTTTTGCAAAGGCCAGGTAGGGGTTGCTGCAAACCAGCAGATTTGTCCCCGCCGCCTCAATCCCTGCGGCAACAATAATCGCCGAGGCCTGACACTTCTCCAGGTAGGGCAGATACTTCGGGTTGGTCAGAAAAGTCAGATCACCCTCAACGGCCTGATCGATTGTCATGACCCGACCGATCTCAACCAGAGGATCACCGACCACCTGTCCACCAACCAACTCAGCTAATTCTTCAAGTTTGGTCATCTCAACAAAACCGATCAGTTGCTGGAGTTATAGGCCTTGATCACGTCATCGGTC
This sequence comes from Geopsychrobacter sp., assembly GCA_030620915.1. Lineage (GTDB taxonomy): Bacteria > Desulfobacterota > Desulfuromonadia > Desulfuromonadales > Geopsychrobacteraceae > Geopsychrobacter. Next base: position 1,050 of record JAUXIR010000056.1, read on the forward strand.
AGATCGACGCTGGAATCGCCGTAGATGATGGAGCTTTCGCTCTTCTCAAGCACGACCGCATAGCCCTTCTCCTTGCCGATCTTACGCGTCATCTTGAGGATACTATCGATGATGCGCTTAGTAAAATCAGCGTCTTTCTGCTGCAACTCTTCCTGGATATCCTTGGCAAAACGCTGAAATTCCTTGGCACGCTGCTGGAATTCGCGCTCTTTTTTGCTGCGGGCCTCATCCGAGAGCAGAACGGCCTGCTTCTCAAGCTCCTTCCTCATCTCCTTGAGGAGATCTTGTTCGGCAGCCACTTTCGCTTCATATTTCTTGACCTGCTGGCCGATCTCAGCCTTGGCCTTGACCCCGGCATCGCTTAGATTCAAGGCCTTTTGCAAATCGATAAAAGCGACCCCACCGGTCGCAAAAGCGCTTGAGGCAATAAATAACATAATGACGGCTAAGCCAATTTTCTTCATCTGTATTTCTCCGTTATTGATAAAAATTAAAAGAAAGAACCGATACTGAACTCGAAGATCGAACTTTTTTCCTCGCCACGCGGGTCAAGATTGTATCCCCATTCGAATCTGAGTGGACCCAGCGGACTCAACCAACGAATCCCGTAACCGGCGCTATAGCGCATATCGGTGAAATAGTCTTCATTCTCCCGCCAGGCATTGCCGCCGTCCACAAAGAACAGGCCCTTCAACTTGTATTCTTCACTGATCGGAAAGAGGAGTTCCAGGTTGAAAAAAGCGGCCTTCTGCCCGCCGATAAAGGATTCAATACCCGTAACTGGATCCGTATCCGTGGGGCCCAGTTCACGCGTATTGAAGCCACGCACCGAACGCAGGCCGCCGAGAAAGATTCTTTCACTGATCGGGATCTCGGCATCGGAGGTCTTGACGACATAACCGATATCGCCGTTAAGCGAGAGGACGGCCTTCCAGAACAGCGGGAAGAAATGACGGTGGCTGAGCTCAAACTTGGCAAACTTATCGGTACCGCCAAGGCCAGCATATTCCGCCGAAAAAGCCGTGACCCCGCCGCGGGATGGATCCAGGCGGTAATCGGTGGTATTCCGACTCAGGGTACCGGTCAGCGATGAAAGAACCGAGGCGCCCTCCTGATCCTGAATCGTCGAACTGGCATCAACACTGACATCGAAGATATCTTTTTCCTCATAACGGTAGGTCACAAGCCCCCGGGAAAATCTTCCCAGCGGATGACCCACTTTCAGTGCGCCACCGGTCGCCTTTTCGGAGAAGTCGGTCCAATCCCGCTCGGTCTTGTAGAGATCGAAACCAGCGGTCCAGCGCGTATCCAAGAAGTAGGGATCGGTCAAGCCGAGGCGATAGAGCTGAGAGGCACCACCGAGTGTCGCCGAGGCATCCAGTTTGAGACCGTAGCCCATAAAGTTGGCTTGCGAGATCGAGCCTTGCGCAATGAGCTTGTCCACCGAAGAATAGCCTGCGCCGATGGTAAAACTGCCGGTTGGCTTTTCGGACACCTCGATATCAAGCTGATTGGTACTGCTGCTGCTCCCCTCACTGACCGAAACATTGATCTCTTCGAAAAAACCAAGGTTACGCAGGCGATTACGACTGCTTTTAATCCTGCTCGCACTATACAGGTCGCCTTCGACCAGCGATAACTCACGGCGGATAACCTTGTCACGGGTTATGGTGTTGCCGCGAATATTTATTTTTTCAATATGGATCAACTCCCCCTGTTCAATACTCAGCTTGAGGTCAATCGTCAGTTCTTCCGGGTCCTTGCTGGTAAAAGGGACGACATTGGCATTGGCATAGCCCAGGTCGGCATAGAGATCGGTCAATCTCAAGACCGAAGTGCGTAAATCAGTGCGGCTGAAAACCGCACCCTCTTTGAGGGTCAGCAGTGCATCGAGTTCCTTGCGCGGTTTGATCAGATCCCCCGCGATACGCAGCTTGCCGGTGCTATACTGCGGCCCTTCATCGACTTCGATCAGCAGCTTCATCCGCTTATCGTCATCAACCATACTGATTTGCGGTTGCTTGATTTTCACATCCATATAGCCACGATCGAAATAGAACGCGCTCAACAGATCAAGATCATACTGAAGCTGATCAGCCTTATAGGTTCCACGCCCGGTCATCCAGGACCAGATCCAGCGCTTCTTGGTCGTCATCACCTTGGCCAGGAGATCGCTGTCGATGAGCTGATTCCCCTCAAAGACGATCTCATCGATCAGGATTTTCTGGCCTTCTTCAATATGAAAGGTCAACAGGCTTTCATTGCGCTCATCCGTTTTCAATTCAGGGGTGATCTTGACGGCGTGGTAGCCTTCGATGCGATAGCTCTCCTCGAGCGCGGCAACAGACTTTTTCACCTCGACGGGATCGTAGATCTCCGGCGCCTTGATGGTAACCAGCGGCCGCAGCTTCTCTTCTGTGAGCTTTTTTGCGCCGGCAAAACGGATCTCACGCACCAGAGGGCGTTCATGGACGATAAAGACCAGGACCTTTTCACTCCCCTCTTCACGCAGTTCTGCCGAGATATCATCAAAATGACCCAGTTTGAAGATCGCCTGAAGGTCACGATCGATATCATCAAGCGTCACCTCCTGGTCGGGACGTACGCTCAGAACCGCACGCACCCTGGCACCATCGACACGCTCATTCCCCTCCAACTGAATGTCGGTCAGTTTTATGCTGTCGGCATAGGCTGCAGGTGTAATCAGAAACAAGACCAAGAAGGTCAGAAAAAGTCGACGAATCATCAAAACTAGCTTCCCTTTAAATAATTAAGCGGAAAAAAAGCGATTATAGGGATTTGCCACCGGTAGTTCAACTTCAATTCAGATCATCGGCCGTGATTCGGCCATCCTCGATACGCACGACCCGGTCCATCTGCGCCGCAATCTGGTCGTTATGGGTCACGATAACCATCGTCAGGTTGTGGCTGCAATGTAATTTATCGAGCAGGGCAAAGATTTCCGCCGAGGTGCGACAATCGAGGTTCCCGGTCGGTTCATCGGCCAATAACAAACGCGGCTTTTGAATCAAGGCCCGTGCGATCGCGACCCGTTGTTGCTCGCCACCCGAGAGGGCGCCGGGTTTATGCTCAAGACGTTCTTTGAGCCCGACCTCGGTCAGGATTTCAGCCGCAGGAATCCGCGCCTGGGCACGTGACTGTCCGGCGATCAACAACGGCATCATCACGTTTTCCAGCGCAGTAAATTCCGGCAGAAGCTGATGAAACTGAAAGACAAAACCGATGGTACGGTTACGAAAGGCATCGAGCTCAGAGCCTTTCAGCGCAAAGAGGTTCTTCTTTTCGAACAGCACTTCACCGCTACTCGGATGATCGAGACCACCGATGATATGCATCAGTGTCGTCTTGCCGGCCCCGGAGCTGCCAACCACCGCGATCCGCTGACCCAGCTCAACATGCAGGTCGATATCGTGCAAAACCTGCAACTGGCCGTTGACGGTGGAGAATGACTTGTTTAAACCGCTGATCCGAATCATTGCGTTCCTATCCTTGCACCTGCATCATTCGTAACGCAGCGCTTCGGCCGGGTCCATGCGTGAGGCCCGCCAGGCCGGGTAAACAGTCGCCGCCAGCGAAATGGCCAGCGCAATAACCACCACGGCCAAGACATCGGAAACGACGATTTCCGAGGGGAAATGCTCCATGCCGTAAACCGCCTGATCGAAGATCCGAATCTCGAAGGTCGCTTCCAGCAGCTTGATAAGGGAATCGGCATAATAGGCCAGACCCACGCCGAACAGCGTCCCGAGCGATGTCCCCAACACGCCGATGATCGCCCCTTCGAACACAAAAATCTTCATGATACTGCGGGCATTGGCCCCCAGGGCACGCAAAATTGCAATATCGCGGTTCTTCTCCATGACGACCATGATCAGGGTCGTGGCGATATTGAACGCCGCAACCAGGACGATGATCGCCAGCACGATAAAGAGTCCCAGCTTTTCAAGCTTGAGCGCACTCAGGAATGAACCATAGAGGCTCTGCCAGGGGCGGATGATGTAGGGAAAACCGAACTGCCGGCTCAACTCGGCGGAGACCTGTGGCGCCTGATCAAAGCGTTTCACTTCGATCTCGATCCCGGTAACCTCTCCGGGTGACTCAAAGAACTGTTGCGCGGTCTCAAGATTGATATAGGCGAAGAAGCTATCGATCAGGCTGCTCGGTTTTTCAAAGATGCCGACAATCCGAAACGGCTTCATCTTGGGGATCATACCGAAGGGCGTAATGTTGAACAGCGGTGGGATCACATTGACATTGTCGCCGACCGCGACCCCGAGGCTGGTCGCGGTATCGAGGCCGATAATGATCCCGGGACGTTCGAGATTGTCGCCGAAGACGCCGTCGATGGGGTCGAGATCTCCCCTTTTGAGCAGTTTCTGGCCGAAGACCTTATGTTCGATCTCGACCCCTTTGACACTGACCGCCGCGACATTGCCATGCGACAACAGCATCGCCTCACGCGAGACGAAGGGGGTCACCGACACAACCTCGGGCAGCTTGCGCGCCGCGTCGACCAGTTCCTGACGTTCACTGATCCCCTCACCGAAGCGCTGTGCCAGCACATGGGGGACGTTGCCGAGGATCTGCTGGCGAACACCGTTGGTAAAACCGGTCATCACCGCCAGCACCAGAATCAGCGCAGCAACACCCAACATCACCCCGAAGATCGAGATGAAGGAGATCACCGAGATAAAGGTCTGCTTACGCTTGGCGCGCAGGTAGCGCAGACTGACGAACCATTCAAATGACATCGGATCCGTTCCTGTCAGTCGGCTTCTGGCTTGAGTTGCGGGAAGAGGATCACGTCACGGATCGAGGCCGCATCGGTGAGCAACATGACCAGACGGTCGATACCGATTCCCTCGCCGGCGGTCGGCGGCAGGCCATGTTCCAGCGCGCGGATGTAATCATCATCCATGGCGTGGGCCTCATCATCACCGGCAGCCTTCTCCTTAAGTTGCTGAAGAAAGCGCTCCTTCTGATCGATCGGATCGTTCAGCTCAGAGAAGGCGTTAGCCAGCTCGCGGCCGACGACAAACAGCTCGAAACGATCAACCACCTCGGGGTTTTCATCGTTCTTACGCGACAGGGGTGAGATCTCGGTCGGGTACTCGGTAATAAAGGTCGGGTGCCAGAGCTTGGGTTCAACCACCACATCGAAAATTTCTGCCAGCAGCTTACCTGGTCCCATCGCCTTGTCGGGCTCGAGTCCCAGCTTCTCGGCATAGTTCCGCAGTTGTTCGACACTATCGAGGATCGACAGCTCGACCTCACCATACTTGGCGATCGACTCCTTCATGGTGAGACGGTCCCAGGGAGGAGTCAGATCGACCTCTTTGCCGCCGTAGCTGATCTTCAAACCACCACAGATATCGCTGGCCAGGCTGCAGATCAACTCCTCGGTGTAATCCATCAGATCATGATAGGTCGCGTAGGCACGGTAAAATTCCATCATGGTGAACTCGGGATTATGCTGGATCGAAATCCCCTCATTGCGGAAGTTACGGTTGATCTCGAAGACCCGATCGAAGCCACCGACCACCAGCCGCTTCAGGTAGAGCTCAGGCGCAATGCGCAAACAGAGATCCATCTTCAGGGTATTGTGATGGGTGACAAAGGGGCGCGCCGTGGCTCCACCGGCAACCGGGTGCATCATCGGGGTCTCGACCTCGAGATAGCCGTTGTCAAGCATGTGATTGCGGATCAGAGTGACAATGCGGCTGCGCTTATAGAACATCTCCCGGACTTCGTCGTTTGAGATCAGATCGAGATAACGTTGACGATAGCGGGTCTCAACATCGGTCAGGCCGTGCCATTTCTCCGGCAGCGGCAGCAATGATTTGGTCAGCAACTGGATACGCGCAGCACGCAATGAAAGCTCGTTGGTCTTGGTCCTGAAAGGCACCCCGACCACGCCGATAATATCGCCGATATCGAACTTGCGAAAATGCCCGTAGTTCTCTTCGCCGATCTGGTCACGTGCCACATAGACCTGCAGACGGCCACTGCCATCCTGCAGTTGGATAAAGGCGGCCTTGCCGAAATCGCGACGCGCCATAATCCGCCCGGCGATGGCATAGCTCTCCTGACAATCCTGCAGGTGCTCGGCATCGTTATCGGCATGCAGTTCGGCGACCTCGGTGGTCTGGTGACTGGGGGTAAAATTGTTTGCGAAGGGATTGATCCCCGCAGCCCGGAAAGTTTCTACCTTCTCGCGGCGTTGCTGTAGGAGTTCGTTCAACTCTTCCATGATTCTTCTATCCTTTTTTCAGTTGGCTCAAGTGCCGAACATTACCCTTTGCCACCGCGCTTCGTCAAGCAGAAAGCCTGCGAAGCGGCGCGGTCCAGCCTGCCGGGGCAGGGGTCTGTCCGGCTTGGCGGATCAGAGGTTTTCAAAGGCAACAAGGAGCTCACGAAACCGGTCCGGAATCCGGACCGGTTTGCGCTTCTGGTAATCGAAACAGATAACGGGCGTCGTCCCCTCGGCGGTCAAGTCCCCGCCCCTCTCAATCCGGTACTCAAGCTGAAAGCTCGACCGCTTGATCTCGCTGCAGCGCACGCCGACCTCCAAACGATCATGCAGAAACATTTCGGCGCGAAAGAAGAGATGGGCCTCGGGCAAGATGATGCCGCAGCCGCCCAGATCGAGTTCAGAGTAGGGCCCAAGCTGGGCCAGATAGCCGATGCGCGCGTCCTGCATGATGCTCAGCACCGCAGAGTTGGCAACATGTCCACCATAATTAATCTCAGCCACCCGCACCAGATAGGGCATGGCGAAACGAAATTCATTCATCAAGGCAACTCCTTGCTTCACCAACTGTCCTTAAGTCGGCGCGTTAATCTGGCCGAAATGGCGCGGCGCAGACCAAGAATAGTTTAGATTTGTGAAAAAATTTTCCAAGCTTAGCAGTGAATCCGCTAGAATTAAATCTTCGAATGCCAATCCAAGGAGATGAATTGTGACCCGCACCCTAACTGCTGTTGAAATCCGCGTGCTCGGCTGCCTGGTCGAGAAGGAACTGGCGACGCCCGAATACTACCC
>JAUXIR010000189.1 GCA_030620915.1 Geopsychrobacter sp.
CGGCGCGCAGGGTCATGCTGACCACATCCGAACCGGCGCCGGACTCGCTCATCGCCAGGGCACCGACATGCTCGCCGCTGATCAGTTTGGGCAGAGATTGTGTTTTCTGGGCGCTGGTGCCGTTGCGGAAGATTTGATTGATACAGAGATTGGAATGGGCACCGTAGGAGAGACCGACCGAGGCTGAGGCGCGGCTGATCTCCTCCATGGCGATGACGTGGTCGAGGTAGCTCATCCCGGCGCCACCGTCTTCTTCGCTGACGGTAATGCCGAGCAGGCCGAGATCACCCATTTTGCGCCAGAGGTCGGCGGGAAACAGATTGTCACGATCGATTTCGGCTGCTCGCGGGGCGATCTCGGCGGCGGCGAATTCCCTGACGGTCTGGCGTAACAGGGTACTGGTATCGTCAAGGTCGAAACTGAGTCCGGGGAAATTTATTACGGCCATGATTAACTCCTGCAAGGGGTTAGATCCTACCAGGACTAAGTAGCAAGCCAGATGCCAACCCCGGTTAAAATTCAGTTAAATTGTTCATCTTTTTAACCTGTTGAAATTAAACACTTAAATGTCGTTTTAAGATCCGGAAATCGGCGATTGTCTTCCGGTGTCAACGGACGGAGACGGCTGGATGTTGACAGCTGTCTACCGTCGTTGACCCCGACAGCTCAATTGGCTCAGCGCGTGATCGCCGCAGCGATCACGACCCGCTGGATCTCGTTGGTGCCTTCGTAGATCTGGGTGATCTTGGCGTCACGCATCATCCGTTCGACCGGGAAGTCGCGGGTGTAACCGTAACCACCGAAGACCTGGACCGCCTCGGTCGTCACCCTCATCGCCACGTCTGAGGCGTACATCTTGGCCATGGCCGATTCTTTGCCATAGGACATTCCGGCACTCGCCTTATAGGCGGCCTGGTAGACCAGCAGGCGCGCGGCCTCGATCTCGGTCGCCATATCGGCCAGTTTGAACTGGATGGCCTGGAAACTGGCGATCGGTTGATCGAACTGCTTACGCTCGCGGGCATAATCGAGGGCGGCCTCGAAGGCTCCCTGGGCAATCCCCAGCGCCTGCGCGGCGATGCCGATGCGCCCGCCATCAAGGGTCTTCATCGCGACCTTGAAGCCTTTCCCCTCTTCTCCGAGCAGGTTGGCGGCCGGAATCCGGCAGTTGTCGAACACAAACTCACGGGTCGGTGAAGAACGGATGCCCAGTTTCGCCTCCTTCTTGCCGAAGCTGAAACCGGGGGTGTCCTTCTCGACGATGAAGGCGCTGATGCCGTGATGCTTCTGTGCATCTTTGTCGGTGCGGGCAAAAACGACGTTGATTTCGGCTTCGCCGCCGTTGGTGCAGAAGATCTTGGTGCCGTTCAAGACCCAGCTGTCACCCTCGCGTACCGCAGTGGTCTTGGTGCCGCCCGCATCGGAACCCGCCGCAGTCTCGGTCAGGGCGAAGGCTCCCAGTTTGGTCCCTTCGGCCAGCGGAGTCAGGAATTGCTTCTTCTGCGCCTCGGTGCCGAATAGATAGATCGGGTTGGCGCAGAGGGAGATGTGCGCCGAGAGGGTGACCCCGGTCGAGGCACAGACCCGTGAGAGTTCTTCAACCGCGATGGCGTAGCTGATGTAATCGGCGCCGGCACCACCATATTCCTCGGGGAAAACGATCCCGGCCAGACCGAGTTCGCCGACCTTGTCGAACATCAGCTCGCGGTCAAAGCTTTCCGCTTCATCGCGCTCGGCGGCACTCGGCTTGATCTCTTTCTCGGCAAACTCGCGCACCGTCTGGCGGATCAGCTTCTGTTCTTCGTTCAGTTCGAATATCATTTGTGGTTCTCCTGTTGGTTGTTTTTAAATAAATTCAAATTTGGCCACCAAGACACCAAGGACACCAACAAAATCTTTTTTAACGCAGAGTCGGAGAGAGGGCGAGATCGCTGGGAGAGCAAGGTCCCGGTGTGGGTTATACCCTATGATTCATTGATTTCTCAGCGATCTGAGTCTTTCTACCCTGCCTCCGTCCATGTCTTGAGGTCTTTGACCCACTTGGTGATCTTGGTGTCTTGGTGGCAAATCTATCTTTTGCCGTTTTCAGCTGAAGCTGCGCAAAATATCCCGTGCGATGATCAGGCGCTGGATTTCGCTGGTGCCTTCATAGATGGTGGTGATGCGCGCGTCTCGCGCATAGCGTTCGACCGGAAAGTCGCTGGTGTAACCGTAGCCACCGTGGATCTGCAGCGCTTCGTAACAGGCCCGATTGGCAGCTTCGGTGGCAAAGAGTTTGGCCATAGAGGCCGCGCGAGCAAAGGAGCGGCCCTGCTCCTTCTGGAAGGCGGCGTTCATCAACAGCAGGCGCGCCGCTTCGAGTTCGGTGTAGGCATCGGCGATCTTCCACTGGGTCGACTGGAAGTCGGCCAGTTTCTGCCCGAACTGCTTGCGCTCCAGGGCGTAACTGGTGGCGGAGTCGATAGCGGCCAGACCGACACCCAGCGCCAGGGAACCGATGCCGATGCGCCCGCCGGCCAGCTCGCCGACCGCGATGCGGAAGCCATCGTTCAATCTGCCCATCAGTGCGCCCTGCGGGATGCGGCAATCGGTAAAGGTAATCTCGTTGGTCGCCGAGGCATGCTGTCCCATCTTCTCTTCTTTTTTGCCGATACTTAAACCAGGGATATCCCGTTCAACCAGAAAACAGCTGATCCCTTTGCCCTTTTTAGCCTCCTTGTCGGTCACTGCCCAGACGACGAAGACCCCGGCGTAGGGAGCGCTGGTGATGAAGATTTTGCTGCCGTTTAAGACCCAGTCCTCGCCATCGCGTACCGCGCTGGTGGTCATCCCGGCCGGGTCGGAACCGGCGCCGACCTCTGTCAGGGCAAAGGCCCCGGCCAGATATTCCCCCGAACAGATACGCGGGATATACTGCTGGCGCTGCTCTTCGTTGCCGACGGCCTGAATCAGCTCACAGACCATGTTACTGACCGACAGGGTGACTGCGGTCGAGGCGCAGGCCCGGGCGATCTCGGTCAGAGCGACGGAGAAGGCGATGACCCCGGTTTCGGCTCCGCCATATTCTTCACGTACGTTCAATCCCATGAAACCGAGTTCGGCCAGCTTCAGCAGATTGTCGAAGAAGGGCTGTTGGTCGCCGCCCTGGTCGAGTTGCGCTGCGACCGGCGCAAGCTCCGCTTCGGCGAATTCGCGCGCGGTCTGCTGGATCAACTTCTGTTCTTCATTCAGATCGAGATTCAATGGATACACCTTTGTAAAAGCATCGCTGCAGGTTTACCACTTGGCCACCCGCTCGCTCGGTTCGCTCAAGACACCAAGATCACCAAGAAAAACTTAAACTCTTTGGTTTTACTCAAATTCTTTGTTTTTGCACTTCTTGGTGTCTTGGTGGCTAATAGGTTTTTAGTCTATTTCCCCGTAAACTGCGCCGGGCGCTTCTCCAGAAAGGCCAGCATCCCTTCCTTCTGGTCCGCGGTGGCGAAACAGAGGCCGAACAGGTCGGCTTCGTGGGCGCAGGCGCGGGTGAGGTCGGTCTCAAGGCCATCGCGCAAGGCACTCTTGGCGAAACCGATGGCGATCTGCCCTTTAGAGGCAATTTTGGTTGCCATCTTGCGCGCCGCCGCGAGGAGCTCGTCGGCGGGCAGAACCTTGTTGACCAAGCCGATACGGTAGGCCTCGGCGGCATCGATCATGTCACCGGTCAGCAGCAGTTCACAGGCTCGTCCCTTGCCGATCAGTCGTGGCAGGCGTTGGGTCCCGCCGAATCCGGGGATCACGCCCAGGTTGACCTCAGGCTGGCCGAAACGGGCATTTTCACTCGCCAGGCGGATGTCACAGCAGAGTGCCAGTTCACAGCCGCCGCCGAGGGCGAAGCCGTTGATGGCGGCAATCACCGGTTTGGGCAGTTGCTCGATGGTCGCTGCCAGTTGATGACCGAGTAGGGCGAACTGGCGACCGGTCACGGCATCGATGGCCTGCATCTCGGAGATATCAGCTCCGGCGACGAAGGCTTTTTCTCCTGCGCCGGTGAGAATCACCACCTTGACCGCAGCGTCATCCTTAATCCCGGTGAACAGACAGAGCAACTCCTTGAGGGTTGCCTGATTCAATGCATTGAGTGCCTTGGGACGGTTGAGGGTAACGGTCGCAATCCCGTCGCTGCAGTCGTAAAGCAGATTTTCGAATGTCATGAGTTTTCCCCTGTATCTAATATAAGTATGTTTCTAATCAGCTGGACATCAGCACCGGCACAGTCATCTCTTTGAGCAACTGACCGGCCATCGGTGCCGGGGCAGACGGGAGTGCTCCACCGGCAACCAGCAGGTCGATCCCTTCTTCGGCTGCGCGGTTGAGCAGGGCATCGCCGAAGCCGATGCCGCTGATCAGCCTGACCTCGGTTTCGGCCTTGATTCCATGCTGTGCCAAAAAACGGACGAGGTTTTTAAGGGTCGTCTCTGACTGTTGTCGATCAGTCTTGTTGATAGCGAAACTGAGCA
>JAUXIR010000294.1 GCA_030620915.1 Geopsychrobacter sp.
TCTGAACGGCCCGAGCGATCCGTTCCTTGCCGACCCCGCTCTCGCCGGTGATCAGCACCGGTTCGCTGCTGACTGCTATCGCCTCGATATGCCGAAAAATGGAGAGCATGCCCTGGTTTTGAGTGACGATATCGGCAAAGGCTTTGGGCTGTCTAAGTTCGTTATGCAGGACAGAGTCTTTTAGTTGGTGGTTTTCCTTCTGCATCTCAATATGGGAGAGGGCACTGCGGATACTGGTGACCAGGGCTTCGGTTCCGACCGTCTTGACCAGATAGTCGAAGGCCCCCAGCTTGACGCACTTGACCGCGGTTTCGATCTGATTCATGCCGCTGAGCATGATCACGGGTATCTCAGGATAATGTTCGATAATTTTCGGCAGTAGTTGGTCGCCGGAGAGGTGTGGCATGGTCAGATCTAGCAGGATCAAGCTGACCTGTTGCCGAGCCAGAATCTTCGGCACCTCTCGGCTGTCATGGCACTGCAGACTGTGCGTGATGCCGGCCGAGCGCTTCAGGGTGATCGCCAACCGATGCAGCCAGGATTTTTCGTCGTCCACGATTAATACCGGCAAGTTGGGGTATAGGGCTTCACTCATGATTGCTGTACCTCAAGGTTGACTGGCAGTTCCAGGGTGACAGAGGTTCCTGCGTTCGGTACCGAACTGAAGTCGAGCCGCCCACCGTGTTCCCTGACAATCCGGGAGGAAATCGAAAGGCCGAGGCCCGTCCCGCCGGAGATGCGTTTTGTGGTGAAGAAAGGATTGATTATCTGTGGCAGATGTTCCTCGGCGATGCCGATCCCCTCGTCTCTGACCTCAAGGACACAGCTGCCGGCGGCGTCATCGAAACGGGTGGTGATGAAGATCCCCCTGTCGCGGTTCGGAAGAGCCTGACAGGCATTCATGATCAGGTTGACCACCACCTGCTCCAGCCGTTGAAAGTTTCCCGTGATCTTGGGCAGAGCATTTTCGTAGTTGGTGCTAAAGCTGTCGGTCGAGCGTTTGATGACATGGGTCACCAGTCGTGTCGCTGTCTGCACCAGATGGTTCAGGTCGATAATCTCCCCTTCTGTCGAATTGTCTCTGCCGGCAAAATCCTTCAGCTCCTCCACGATCCGTTTGATGCGATCGGCGCTCTCCTGGAGCTCTTCGAGCATGGCGGGAATTTCCTGGCGCATCTCCGAGTATCGAAGTCCGCCGATGGTGAAATCGCCTTGCTCGCGGTGCAACTCGTCGAGGAGGGGGGTTAGATCGGCAAAGACTTCGCGCAGGGCCGGAAGATTGAGCAGGATCAAACCATTCGGATTGTTGATCTCGTGGGCCACCCCGGCGGCCAGCTCACCCAAGGAGGCCAGCCGGCTGTTATGGGAAGCCTCTTCCCTTAACCGGTGCTGTTCGGTGATATCGCTGGCTAGCTTGATAACGTTGATGACCTGCCCCGCACTGTCTTTCAAGGGAAAGGCCTTGATCCCCCAGGTTCTCCCGTCTGGGTGAGCCATTTTGCCGATTTCCGTCCGGCCACTGCGAAAACTCTTGCGCACCAGGCATTGCTCACAGGGCGCCGAGCGATTGTGCCAGAGCTTGTAGCAGTGTTCTCCGGGCAGGGAGACCGCCACCCTCTGGCAGCTGTCTGCTGCCCCCTGGTTGGCCCAGACCACTTCCAGCTCGGGCGAGAGCAGGAGCAGCGAATCGGGAATGCCGTCAAGCAGGGCCTGGAACTCTTGGGAGGGTTGTTTGTATTTGCCTTCACTCACCCTGAGGGCTTGCTCGGCCCGGCGGCTTTCGGTGATGTCATGTAAAGTAGCCAGGCACATCTGCCGGCCGCTGACCTCGACGGCCTGCAGGCTGATGTTCAGGTCGATGAGGGTACCGTCCGGGTGCTGATGCTGCCAGTAGAACGATTGCGGAATTCCCGAAAAAACCGCCCCGAGAAGTTCCTCCGCCGCCACAGCCGAGTCTTTTCCGTCCGGTTGAAAGGGCGGCGAGAACTCCGCCGGCGAATGGCCGATAAGGTCCTTCCGCTCACGGGCCAGGAGGCGACAGGCCTGGTCGTTACACTCCTCAAAGACGTCGGACATCAGCAACACCCCATCGATCCCGCTTTCGAAAAGGGTACGGTATTTTCTTTCATTCTCTTCGAGGTTGCGGATCAGCGGGTTGCCGATGTGCCGGTGCAGCGCCGATCCGAAGCAGATGAGGATGAGGGTAACGCCTCCGATCAGCAACCCCGCCTTGATGAACGGTGCGCGGATTTCGGCCAGGTCGATCTTGGCGACGATGCCCAGATTGAGTTCCGTCACCGGCTGATAGGCCGCCAGCACCGTTTCCATGCGATAATCGCGGCCGATGAGCGTGCCCGTTTCTCCCGCCAGCGCCCGGCGCATCGGTTCGGCAGCGGCCCCAGAGATGGGAAGGGATCCCGGTAGCTCGTGGTCGAGGTTCCGATGTCGCAACAGAAAGACGATCTGCTCCCCTTGGCGCTTAGCCAGGGTAAACTCCCCGCTTTTCCCCAGGCCATCATATCGCTGGTGGGCATCCCGGATCTGGCTGAGGGTGGCGGCAAAGGCCCCGCCGGGGGCGTCCGCACTGCTGTGTCGGGCGGCAAAGCGGGCGACCGCCTCGATCAATTGCGCCTGACTACTTACGGTTTCGACCAGACGCTCGCACTGCTGTTCAAAGGCGGTTTGGTACAGAGTGACGAGGGCGATCGCACCAGTGCCGAGGGCGACGCTGATCATGATAAATATCAGGGCCCAAATCCTATATCGGGAACTGATGGTTCGGATCCTTGGAGTCAATTTCAGGATCTCCAGAAGGGGGTTGCAGCGGTAGGACTAACAAAGCTGATGTTCCGTTAGGAGCCTGCACGGCACTCAAGGTGCGATGGGAAGAATGTGATGTGATGCCTTGGCCGGGGATGGAAATTTCTTTTGTTAAAAAGCATGAGAAGGTGCCCTCTCTTTTACCGGAAAATGTTAAATTCCCGAAATGCGGTCAATGCAGTTTTTTGGATCATCCCAGAAACTCGACTAACTCCAGACGAATTTCATTTCTGGTTGCGGTAGCTCCCATGTTCATGGCATAGCTTAAATAGAGGCTTTCAGGCGGTGGCTTGGCTAAAAAGCATACCTTCCCGTTGAAGGTTTGCAACCGGGTTTGATTAATCGGCGGCACAGCCCTCGCGGTGGAATGGCACCAGAGTGCTTCGATCCCTTCTTGAAAAGCAGACAGCCGTTGCCTAGTAAACTGGGTAAGTCCAGTCAGATAAGTTGTCACAACAAACCTCATCATGAACA
>JAUXIR010000346.1 GCA_030620915.1 Geopsychrobacter sp.
ATCACCTCATAGCCCTGTTCCTGTAACAGGGCTGCAGTCACCGAGGAATCGACCCCGCCGCTCATGGCGACAACCACTCTCTTTTTCACAACGTATATCCATCCATGTGTAAAGGGAGGATCCCTCGTATAAGAGCCCTCCCAAGACCGTAAGTTAAACCTGAACAATAACCGGCTAACATGCCTATCTATAGATCATTTCAAGGGATACAGCCAGCCATTATTCACTCAGCTGCCCAACGGACTAATCCTGCGCAATCGCTCGACTATCGCCGGCAGGACAGTCAACACATGCTCGATCTCCTCAAGGGTATTCTCCCGCCCGAGGCTGAAACGAACACTCGACTGCGCCAAGATCGGGTCGATCCCCATCGCCGCAATGACATGCGAGGCCTCAAGGGTTCCTGAACTACAGGCAGAACCCGAAGACGCGGCGATCCCTTTGAGATCAAGATTGAGCAGCAAGGATTCACCGGACACACCGGCAAAGCTAAGATTGAGGGTATTCGGCAGGCGCTTGTCATGCGCGGCAGATCCATTCAGGTGGAGATTTTCAATCGAGGCAAAGAGCCCGGCTTGCAGACGATCACGCAGGCTGCGCAGCTGACCGATCGTCTCCCCTGACTCGCGCGCGGCGTGTTCGCTGGCAGCCCCCAGACCGACGATTCCGGCGACGTTCGAGGTACCGCCTCGCCGGTTGCGCTCTTGATGGCCACCATGAATCAAGGGTTCAAGTTGGGTATCGGCACGGATGTAAAGCGCGCCAACCCCCTTGGGAGCGCCAAATTTATGCCCGGAAATTGCGGCCAGGCCAAGCTTGGCCGCCTTGACGTCCAACGGCACGCGGCCGACCGCCTGAACCATGTCGGAGTGGAACAGTACCCCATGCTTACGGGCAATCTCGCCGATGTCGGCAATCGGGAAGAGGTTACCGGTTTCGTTGTTGGCCCACATCACCGAGAGCAACACGGTCTCCTGGCTGATCAGCGATTCGAGTTGAACCAGATCGAGCTGACCCTCGGCATCGACCGGCAGATAGCTGACCTGCCAGCCCCTGGCTTCAAGGGCGTGACATGTTTCGAGCACGGCAGGATGCTCGACCGCCGTGGTGATAATGTGCCGACCCTTGGCACGCAACGCGCCGGCAGCGCCCTTGAGTGCAAAGTTATCCGCCTCGCTGCCACAGGAGGTAAAGACAATTTCAGTTGGCGAGGCGTTGATCAGGGCCGCGACCCGTTCACGTGCGGTCTCAAGGGCACCACTCACCGCCCGTCCGGCCCAGTGAACACTCGAGGGGTTGCCGAAGTGCGCCGTCATATAGGGCAACATCTCTTCGAGGACCTCGGGCCGAAGTGGCGTGGTCGCATTATGATCGAGATAAATATGGTTCACGTCAAGGTCCTGGTGGGATAGATGAAACGGATCGAAACCGGAGGTTCAAGTGTTAAGTCGCTTGCGGCCTTCGACCACCAGGTCCTCGAGGGTTTTCGAGGCCAGAAAGCTGCGGATCTGTTCACCCAAACCCTGCCAGAGTGCATGGGTCACACACTGCGACGGGCAGCCGCAGGTGCCATCATCGTCCATGCAGGAGACCGGCACCAGGGTCTCTTCCACGGTGTCGATAATCTGATCAACCCGGATTTCAGCCGCCGGTCTGGCCAGCAGGTATCCACCACCAGGGCCCCTGGTGCTCCGGACAATCTCACCGCGACGCAGCTTAACGAACAGCTGTTCCAGATAGGTCAGCGAGATGTTTTCCCAGGCTGAAATAGACTTGATCGAGACCGGGCTGCCATCGCCATTCAGGGTCAAACTGACCAATGCGCGTACGGCGTACTGTGCCTTGGTTGACAATCTCATTCGCTATCCGCCTCAGTTTCGCGCTGACGTTCCAGCTGCTCGACCAGACGCTGCTGCTCGGCTGTCAAGGCACTCACCTTCTTCTCAAGGCTGTGGATCTGGTCCATCATGCAACTGACGACCTTGGCCACCGGATCGGGCAGGTTGCCATGCTGCAGATCAACCCCGGACGACTTAACCCCGGACATGACCATGCGACCGGGCACACCAACAACCGTCGCATTCTCCGGAACCTCTTTGACCACGACCGAGTTGGAACCAATTTTAGCATTATCACAGACCCTGAAGGGGCCAAGGACCTTGGCACCCGAGCCGATAACAACGTTGTTGCCCAGGGTCGGGTGACGCTTCTCCTTGGCCCAGGAGGTTCCGCCGAGGGTCACCTGATGATATATGGTGCAATTCTCGCCGATCTCGGATGTCTCACCAATGACGACCCCCATCCCATGATCAATAAAGAAGCCACGACCGATCTTGGCACCAGTATGTATTTCTATACCGGTAAAAAAACGACCGAGGTGAGAGACAAAACGACCCAGCAGATAAAGCTTGCGCGTCCAGAGGCCATGCGAAAGACGATAGAAAAGCATGGCATGGAAACCTGGATAACAGAGGAAAATCTCAAATATGTTACGCACAGCGGGGTCCCGGTCGAAAACCGCCTTCAAATCATCTTTCAAATAGGTAAACATAGATTTCCCTTCCGGAAGTCATTGACGCCAAAGACATGCAAGCCTGTTGCATCACCAAAAAAACTGAAGCAGGATTAACATACCTGAGTATTATTGTCAATTATCTTGGATGCAAAAAAAACGAGACTCTATCGCGATCAGAAAAGATCAGACGGATAGAATACCAGGTGGGGCAACGACACAGAACGGCATGATTTTAAACAGTTCTTGGCAG
>JAUXIR010000153.1 GCA_030620915.1 Geopsychrobacter sp.
CGCGTCGAAGGATTTTCCAGCCCGGAGGGAGACAGCACCCGCAACATAAATCTTTCCTTGCAGCGCGCGATGTCGGTGGTCACTTATCTTAAGGAACGACACAAACTAAACCTGGATGTTTTCCTCACCGGTTTTGGCGGCGGGGAAGCACTCCTGGACAAAGAGAAATCCCGCAGAGTCGATATTGCGGTATATATACAGCCGGAAGCAGTCATGGCCCTTTTCGATGACCAGGGCACTATTGAGAAGATTGTTATCGAGTGAGTAATCTCTGATGAATGTTGATTTTGCTGGTTTAGATGATAGCCCGATATTTACAGGCCTGACTGTCGCGGAGATTGAGACTCTGGGAACTGTCTTTACCCATAAGGAGATGGCTGAGGGGAAGACTGTTTTCATCGAAAATATGCATGGAGAGTCCCTTTATCTGATTAAACAGGGGACGATTCGTATCTCTAAAATGATGGCTGAAGGAGACGAGGAGATCCTGGTTGTGCTGGGTCCCGCCGATGTTTTTGGCGAAATGGCCATCTTCGACGGCGCGCAACGAAGCGCAACCGCAAGGGTCGCCGAAACGGTGAGTTTACTCTGCCTGTCAAAACAGGATTTTGAGGCCCTGAGCATAAAAGATCCGGCCTTGGGCCTTAAGCTTGCGCTTAATATTATTCGCCTTTTCAGCGAACGAATCAGATCCTCACAGACAGCGCATCGTGAAATGTTGCTTGATGCCTTGGGGCGTCGCAATTAATCCAACTCATCGCTCCAGAACTGCCGAATTGCGGAGGTTGACTATGAACAAGCGTATTCTTCCATTATTACTGACCCTGTCTCTACTTGCTGGCTGTGGTGGGATTACCGTCATCCCTCGCCCCGACAGTCTGGGCCAGATCAACGCTAGCGACCTCTCTATTACCCAGACCAACGAGCAGGTCACTGTGACCGCCAGGGTGATGGATTTAGAGGTTCGTCCCTACCAGATGGAACAAAATATTTGTTCATTTATGCTGTTGGTCAAGAACGGACGCGACACAAAGATCTATCTACCGGCCGAGCGCTTTATCCTTGCCGATTCTAACGGAAACCAGTACCGGCCCGTCTCACCAGAAAAAATTCGCGAGATTGTCGCAGATCACGATCCCTATCTGATCCCTTACCCTTACGTCGGTTACTATTACGAAGGAGATGCCGAGCGGGCGCGGATCAGGAATGATTTCAACAGTGAAGTCACCTATTTCCCGACAATAAACCCACAGAATATTGCCCTCGAAGCTCTGCCTGATGGCAAGGTTGAAGCACATAAACAGATCTCAGGATTGATCTATTTCCTGGCCGATTTGCGTAGCATGGAGGGCTTCACCCTTGAGGGGTCGGCGGTCCTCTCCAAGGGGGTCAAATCTTCTGATTTCATTTTCCCCTTTTCGGTTGTGAAGAAATAACAGACCCGATACAATTACAGTCTGCCTACGGCGGCCTGCCACTGCGGCGGGCCGCCGTTTTGTTTGTCAAGGGATGAGCACTAGAATGTTGGATATTGGTGAGCATAGAGTTCTTTTCGGCCTTATCGGCGGATTAGGCCTTTTTCTATTCGGCATGCGCACGATGTCGGAGGGTCTGCAGAAGGTTGCAGGCGACAGGATGCGCAAGATACTTGCCGCACTAACCAACAACCGCATTGTTGGAACCTTCGTTGGGCTGGCAGTCACTGCGATTATCCAATCCTCCAGTGCAACCACAGTCATGGTTGTTGGTTTTGTAAATGCCGGTTTGCTATCCCTGGTACAGGCTATCGGGGTGGTCCTCGGCGCCAACATCGGCACAACGATAACCGCACAGCTTATATCTTTAAACATTGCTGAATTTGCCCTGCCTGCCATCGGAATTGGCACCGGGATAGCGTTGTTTTCACGCGATCGCTACAAGGGATATTGGGGCGAGATCCTGCTTGGGTTTGGTCTGCTTTTCCTGGGCCTTTCGTTCATGAAACAGGCCTTTGATCCGCTGAAACATTCCGAAGAGATACGTCAAATTTTCACCCTTGTCGGTGATTATCACCTGCTTGGTGTTTTGATTGGCGGCCTTTTGACAATCATCGTCCAGAGCAGTACCGCAACAATCGGTATCACTCTGGCCTTGGCAACTTCGGGACTGATCGGTTTTGAAGCAAGTGTTGCCTTGATTCTGGGAGAAAATATCGGCACGACAATTACGGCAAATTTCGCCGCAATTGGCACCAATCTCGCCGCGAGACGAACCGCGTGTTGTCATTTCCTGTTCAATGCCATCGGCGTTGCCTATATGCTCATATTCTTCCCGTTTTTCATCGAACTGGTAGATCTGTTGACACCAGGTAGTGCCGACGCGGTTATTGCGACCCAGACCCAGGCAGATCTCCTCGGTGGACTCGTCGGCGACAGGCCCTTTATTGCCAGGCATATTGCCAACACACACACCCTGTTCAATCTCATAAATACCCTTGTTTTCCTGCCGTTCCTGGGTCTTCTGGCCAGGTTCTCCACGATCTTGATTCGTGGCCAAGAGAGTGCGGTCAAGATGCGGGCTCAGTATATTGATAGCCGTGTATTGAATACCCCGCCAATCGCCCTGGGTCAGGCAAGGCGTGAAACACACCGTATGGCGCATATCACGCTGGAGATGTTGCAGGAAACCAACCTGTTTATTGAATCGGGGGATCTGAAAAAGATCAAAGGGTTAGAGGGCCGCGAAGAATTGGTCGATTTACTTCAGAAAGAGATCACAGATTTCCTGGTCGCTCTTTCACAACAGTCGGTGGCCGCACGAACCTCAAGAGAAATTGCAGTTCTGATGCATGTGGTGAATGACTTTGAGCGGATAGGTGATCATTGTGAAAAACTCTGGAAACTTGGCCAGCGGAAAGTTGAAACGAAAATAGTTTTTTCAGAGATCGGACTAAACGATCTGGCCGAGATCTCGGGTAAGACGGAGGAGTTTTTAGGGTTTGTCGTTGAGGGGATCGAAGAAGGGGATCTCTCAATTGGAACGGCAATCAGCTACGAGAATACGATTGATGATCTCGAGAAGAGATCGCGTAATAATCATATTGATCGCTTGAATACCGGTGAGTGTGCCGTGCGGCCCGGGATGATCTTTATCGATATGCTGCATAATTTTGAAAAAATCAGTGACCATGCTTACAATGTCGCCGAAGCGGTCACGGTGAGTGAAGAGTGATTCGCGCGGCGATAGATGTCGGTAGCAACAGTGTCCGAATGCTGCTGCAGCCTGACGACAATCTGCCCTCTGCTGCGCAATATTTTCGGCAGGTGACTCGCCTTGCGGGTGATTTCGACCCGCAATCAGGCTTGGCGCCGCAGAGTATGGCACGCACGCTTGAAGCCTTGAAGCAGTTCGCCGTCCTGTTGAAGCAAAATCGGGTCGCAAAGGTCCGAGTTATCGGCACTGCGGCGTTGCGTCATGCAGTGAATTCGTCCGATTTTATAGAAACTGTACAACAGCAGACAGGTTTGAATATTGAGATTATCACTGGCGACAGTGAAGCTGGTCTTAGTTGCCGTGGCATCCTGTCAGTCCTTGAGCCGATTCCCCAAAGAGCTCTCTTGTTTGATATTGGAGGCGGCAGTACCGAGATCATCCTTCTTGAAGATGCTGAGATTTGTCTGCAGAAGAGCTATCCCCTTGGCGTTGTTCGCCTGTTCGAAGATTACCCCGAGCCTGCCAAGTGCCATGAGGCAATCCAGCAGCTATTGGTCCCTCTGGTTGAGAATCCAATTTTGCAGGAATGGCGGCAGGCCGGAGTGCCGATTGAACTGATCGGGACTGCCGGGACGGTGACAACCCTGGCGGCGCTTAAGCTGAAAATGATTAAATACAATGGCAATCTGGTCAATAATCTTATTTTAGAGCGGGCGTGGCTAGAGAATATGAGTCGCTGTCTGGCAGGGCTATCCTTAGAGGAACGGACCATCCTCCCCGGTATGGAAAGGGGCAGGGCGGACGTTATTGTCCCCGGTCTGCAGATTGTAAGCACTTTACTCGATATTGTTGGGAATGATTCGCTACGTGTTGCTGACGCTGGGCTTCTTGAGGGATTGTTACTTGAATAGGTCCGGTTCACTTTCATTTGACGCACCCACAACATACCTATATATTCCTTAATCGTAAAAAATCACCTCAGACTGAAAACAGAATTTCATATCGTGAAACAACTGATGCTGGGAGGCTGTTGGATTATTCGGATCATAACGAAAATTTGGAAGTTTGAGACCAGATTTTGGCTCGTTTGAGCGCTCATAGCCATAGCTATGGGCCGAAAAGGAGCTGAAATATGGGCCAGGCAGCCTGATTTGCAGTTGGTTATGGATAGTCCGACAGACTCCTAGGCAATGGCACTGAAAATAATATCAAGTTGTTCAACCTTGGTTGCAAGCTGAAATGGTGATTTTATGTCGTACGGAGGTCGCGGATGATCTGGAATGATGAATTTGAAACTTTACCACGTGAAGCGATCGAATCGCTGCAGCTAAAGCGCTTACGACAGGTTGTTGAACGCGTCTATGCCACGGTTCCCTTTTACCGAAAAAGCCTGGATGATGCCGGTATTGGCCCAGACAAGATACGCAGCCTTGATGATTTGCGCCGTATCCCTTTTACGCTTAAACAGGATATGCGTGACAGCTATCCCTACGACCTGTTTGCAACCCCACTTGAGCAGATTGTCCGTATTCACGCTTCGAGTGGCACAACGGGAAAACCGACAGTCGTGGGTTATACACGACGTGATATTGAAAACTGGTCGGAAATGATGGCGCGATCTTTCGTCGCTGCCGGCGCACATAAGGGGGACCTTATCCATAACGCCTATGGTTATGGACTTTTTACCGGAGGTCTTGGCGCCCATTACGGAGCAGAGAAGATCGGAGCCTCCGTTATTCCGATGTCGGGCGGAAACACACGCAAGCAGTTGATGATCATGCAGGACTTCGGTTCGACAGTCCTGACCTGTACTCCGTCTTACAGCCTTTTTCTCGCTGAGGTTGCTGCAGAAGAGGGGATAGATTTCAAAAAGCTCAAGCTCAAGGTCGGAATCTTCGGTGCCGAACCCTGGAGCGAGACCATGCGCCAGGAGATCGAACAGAAACTGAACATCAAAGCGATCGATATCTATGGCCTCTCTGAGATTATGGGGCCCGGTGTCGGTATTGAATGTATCGAGGCCCAAAATGGCCTGCATCTCTGGGAAGACCACTTCATCCCCGAAATCATCAACCC
>JAUXIR010000215.1 GCA_030620915.1 Geopsychrobacter sp.
ACGCCGCGACGGCGGTGGTCAAGCTCTACACCCATGCCTGGTTCCCCCACCTTTATGACTGCCTGGATTGCCTGCTTGAGCAGCAGCCCCTTGAGCGCATTGTGCTGCGCCTGAGCCGGGGGATGCGGCAACACCCCGAATATCTGCGCGGTCTCGAAGATGGCCAGATTATTTATGGCGAACCGATTCGTGAAACCCTGACCTGTCTCGAAAACGGGCTGCGCTTCGAGGTCGATCCGATCCATGGGCAGAAGACCGGCTTCTTTCTCGACCAGCGTGACAATCGCGCCCGAGTGGAAAGGCTCTCCAGGGGACGGCGGGTGCTCAATGTCTTCTCCTACAATGGTGGCTTCTCACTCGCGGCGGCCCGGGGCGGCGCAACCGAGGTTACCAGCCTCGATCAGAGCGGCCCCGCCCTCGAGTCGTCGCAGCGTAATTTTGCGCTCAATGCCGAGGTGCCCGCTATTGCGGCGGCCAGGCATCTGACGATTGAGGATGATGCCTTCAAGGCGCTGGCCGAATTGGTCAAGCAGGGGAAGAAGTACGAACTGGTGATCATCGATCCGCCGGCCTTTGCGGTACGTCGTTCTCAGGTCAAGGACGCCCTGAATGCCTATGGCCGTCTCGCCCAGCTGGGCGTCAGTCTGCTTGCCCCCGGCGGCGACATCGTCCTCGCCTCCTGCTCGAACCCGGTGAGTCCCGAGGATTACCGCCAGGCGGTGTGTGCCGCCGCCGATCGCGCCGGCCGCCCCTTGCGCCAGATCACCGAGACCGGCCATGCCCTCGATCACCCGCTTGATTTTGCCGACAGCCGCTATCTGAAATGCCTCTTTGCGAAGGCGTAATGGCTTTGCCTTATATAACCAAAACAAAGGCGAGTTTGCCACCAAGGGCACCAAGAAGAACATAAACTTCTTTGGGTTAAAATCTGAAACAAAAAAAGAACTTGTCTTCCCTCTCCACCTCTGATGCTCTCAGCACCTCTCCGTTAACATAATGACTGCCTCTCTTTGGTGCTCTTGGTGTCTTGGTGGCTAACCTTCTTTTGGGTTGTCCGATTAGATCATCTGCTCCGGATCGAGGAGTCGGTTCAACTCTTCTGCGGGGAGAATCTGTTCGGTCAGCAACAGTTCACGGATGGTCTTTCCTTCATGGTAGGCCTGCTTGGCGAGTTCGGCCGCACGGTCGTAGCCGAGGGCCGGCACCAGTGAGGTAACCAGTGCGAGGCTCTGCTCCACCAGTTCCGCACAGCGCTTGCGGTCAGCCTGCAGGCCGACCAGGCAGCGCTCGCCAAACAGGGTGGTCGCGTTGCTCAGTAGCTCGATGCTCTCCAACATGGCCGCAGCCATCAGCGGCATCATCGTATTCAATTCAAAATATCCGCCTAATCCACAGAGGGTGATGCTGGCATCGTTGCCGATCACCCGCGCGCAGACCTGAATCAGGCTTTCGGCCATCACCGGGTTGACCTTGCCCGGCATGATCGAGCTGCCCGGCTGCACTGCGGGGAGTTGGAGTTCGCCATAGCCGCAGCGGGGGCCACTGCCGAGCAGGCGGATATCGTTGGCAATCTTTGCCAGGCTGACGGCGCAAGCCTTGAGCGAGCCACTGACGGCAACCAGGGCATCGCGGGCGGCCTGGGCCTCGAAGTGGTTGAGTGCCTCGCGAAAGGGCAGGCGCGTCTGTTTGGCGATACTCTTGATGGTTCTCTGCGCGAATTCAGCGTGGGTGTTGATGCCGGTGCCGACGGCGGTGCCGCCCAGTGGCAGTTCGTAGAGTCCGCTCGATTCGGTTGCCAGCCGTTCCTGTGCCAGCTGTATCTGGCGTGCATAGCCGCTGAAGACCTGGCCGAAGGTGAGCGGAGTGGCGTCCTGCAGATGGGTTCGGCCAATCTTTATGATTTTTGCTAATTCGGTCGATTTGGCTGCCAGCAGTTTCTCCAGCTGTTGCAGGGCCGGGAGCAACCTCTCCTGTAGCTGTTGCGCGCAGGCGATATGGATGGCGCTGGGGAAGACATCGTTGCTCGACTGGCCGAGGTTGACCTCGTCGTTGGGGTGCAGCGGTTTTCCCTTTTGGGTAGCGAGCAGTTGACTGGCGCGGCGCGCGATGACCTCGTTGACGTTCATGTTGCTGCTGGTGCCTGAGCCGGTCTGGTAGATATCGACCGGGAACTGCCGGTCATGCTTGCCGCTCAGGATTTCATCTGCAGCATTGACGATCGCCGTGGCGCGATCATTGTCGAGCAGCTCGAGGTCGGCGTTGACCAGGGCCGCTTGCTGCTTGATCAGAACCAGGGCGTAGAGCAGGGGGCGGGGGATCGGTTGCCGCGAAATCGGGAAATTTTCTATCGCGCGGGCGGTTTGAGCGCCATAAAGGGCATCCGCCGGAACCTGCATACTGCCGAGGCTGTCTTTTTCAGTCCGTGTACCGTTCATGGACAGTCCTTTCTTTGCCGGGATTATAACCAAAATAAAGCCTGGTCACCAAGACACCAAGTTAGCCGCAGGACCGATAGAGTCAGAATCTTGAGCATCAGCAGCGGGCCCCTCTTGGTCTCTTCGGTGTCTTTAAGAGGGTCAATTTCAAGAATATCAACCTGCTTATGTCTGTCAATGCGCTTTCCTTCGCCGGTTTCATCGGCTAATATGCCCGCCATGGAAAATCAGGCCCTGTTGTTGATTATTTTTTCTGCCGTAATGCACGCGTTGTGGAACCTGTTGGTTAAGCAGAGCCGAGACAAGACGGTGTTCATCTGGTGGATGTTCATCTGTGCCTTTGTCCTGATGAATCTCTACATGTTGCTGCCGGGTCGCCCCTTTCCTCCGTTTACTCCTCCTTATCTGCTGCTGGCCGCCGGTTCCGCAATCTGTTTTGTGCTCTATCATTGGTTTACCGGCAAGGCCTATCGCGAGGGGGATCTGTCGGTCGTCTACCCGCTGGCCCAAACCTCGATGCTTTATGTGCCGATCTGGGGGGTGTTGCTGCTGGGGGAACAACTCACCACCACGGGAGTGGCCGGGATTCTGTTGATCGTCGCCGGTGCCTATAGTATCCAGCTGCGACGGCTCAGCCTGGATGAACTGTTGCGTCCCTTGCGCAGCCTGGGGGATCGCTCGGTGCAGTCGGCCTTGTTGGCGGGGCTGGTCTACTCGGTCGGGGCGATCATCGACAAGCAGGGGGTCATTCACTACAGCGCCTATCACTTTACCTACACCCTGGTGCTCTTTATGCTCGGTTACATGTCCCTGAATCTGTTGCGCCCCTGTTATCGCGGGCGGGTGCTGGCCGAGTGGCGTAACAGTCGCAAGCTGGTACTCTGGTCGGGCCCGGTGATGCTTGGTTCATTCCTGACCTTTCGCTACGGGCTGCAGTTGTCGCCGGTCAGTTATGCGGTGCCGCTACGCCAGGTCAGTTTATTGATCGGGGTGCTGATCGGTATCTTCTTTCTCGGCGAGTCGTTCGGGCGGATGCGGCTGGCATCGACTGGGTTGATACTGGTCGGGGTTGCCTTCATCTGGCAAGGATAGGCGCCTGCTGAAAAAGACGCATCTGCTGCGTTACGCTCAATCCTCATCGCTCAACGTAGCTCTGCTACGCTTCGCGACTGCGTTTGAGCAAGCCTTGCAGCTGCCCCTTTTTGAGCAGGCTTGAAAACTGGAGGTGTTATTTGATGAAGAATCTGGCGAATTTTCTGTTTGAAGTTGGAATGTTGAAAAGGACACCAAGAACCGGGTTCCAATTTCTCGGTTCGGGGGCCGAGTCGGTGGCCGAGCACAGTTTTCGGACGGCAATAATCGGCTACACTCTGGCGCAGATCGATGGGCAGGTGGATGCCGCACGTGTGATGCAGCTCTGCCTGTTTCACGATATCCCCGAGGCGCGGACCGGGGACTTGAACTATGTCAACAAGAAGTATGTCAAGGTCGATGAGCAGAAGGCGATCGATGATCTGGCCGATCAGCTCCCGTTCGGGGATGATTATCGCCAGACCCTGGCCGAGTTTATGGCGCGCAAGACCCCTGAGGCCTTGATCGCCAACGATGCCGACCAGCTTGAAATGATCCTGGCCCTCAAGGAGCATAAGGATCTCGGTAATCGTTATGCCGATGAGTGGTACCCCTTTTCGATTGAGCGACT
>JAUXIR010000359.1 GCA_030620915.1 Geopsychrobacter sp.
CTAGTTTGTTATTTTGGATCACTTCAAGGCGGGGGATAGCTATGAATGTCCAGAATCTCATAACCCCTGCTAAGCAGCACACTTCGTGCGGGGGAGGCTACTCATCTCAGAGATTGAAAGTGTTGAGACGGACGGAAGTTGACCAAGAGGCAATCTCAATAATTGTGTCAAAATGAGTTCACAATTAATCTCACTTTAGCTAAGGAGTTTTGAGATGCTAGGAATCAAGGTCGGCTATGGTCGGGTATCAACAAGCGGTCAGTCGTTGGACATCCAGAAACAGAGGCTAGTAGAAAGCGGTTGTGAGAAAATCTTTGCGGAGAAATTCTCGGGAAAATCTGGTTCACAACGTGCGCAACTTGAAGCCGCGCTAGACTACATACGAGAGGGGGACATTTTCATGGTTACAAAGTTGGACCGACTTGCAAGATCTGTCGTCGATCTGGCCAATATCGCCAAGTTACTTGAAGAGAAAAAAGTTGATTTGGTTGTGCTTGACCAGCAGGTTGACACAACATCGGCAACCGGCCGCCTCCTGTTTTACATGATCTCAGCCATAGGTGAATTTGAAAGAGACATGATAAATCAGAGGACCTCTGAGGGGCGAGCAGTGGCAAAAGCCAAAGGCGTTAAATTCGGCAGAAAGTCAGTACTGGAAAGTATGTCCGCAGTAAAGCAGAAGCAACTTGTCCGCGAGTTTGATCAAGGGGATGTTTCAAAAGAAGACCTGGCCACCAAGTACAAAATAAGCCGAGCAACCCTATATCGCGTTGCAGGTCAGGTCAGAAAAAGGTTGGGTACAACCCAGATCAAATCTAGTTCGAAGGCATGTGGCTAAACTACAACTGAGCCAGCTCTTTCAATAGTATCTACTGATCATTCCTGACTCGCAGTCGCAAGAAAAACACCGGAACCAACAAAAGCGCTGCCGAAGACCTTGTCCATAAAACCGGGCAATTTAATCCGCGCAGAACCCATCTTGGCCCTCTCGGCCATCAATCCGAAGCCGAACAGACAGAGAAGCGACAGGAACATGAAGGTCAGAATCAGGATGGTGAACTGCGGCACCATCGCGCGATCGGGCTGAATAAACTGCGGGAAGAGCGCCGTGGTGAAGGCGATGGCCTTGGGGTTGGTGAGCGCCACTAACAGGCCGTTGACATAAAGTTTCGCAATATTCGGTCTGAGTCGAACCTCGCTCTTGCCGGCGGTGCGGATCGTATTAAGGCCTAACCCCTTACGCCAGAGTTTTACCCCCAGAAAAATCAGGTAGCAGGCCCCGACCAGTTTCACTGTAATAAATATCGGTGCCGAATGAAGAATGACTGCACTCAGGCCCAGAACCGAGAACAGCGACATAGCAAACAACCCGGTTATGTTCCCAAGCATGGTGGCAACGGAATATTTTGTGCCGAAAGAAACACTGTGCGTCGACACCAGCAGCGCCGCCGGCCCTGGGGTCAGGCATGCGACAAGCGCAATCGAAGCGAAGATCAACCAACTGTCAAAAGCCATGAGACATACCTTTCCTGTATATATATCCAACCCAGATAATGAACCTTGGGAGCGATGGGAGTCAACCCTCTCAAGCAACCCCGTAAAGAGAAAGAGAAGGCCAGCAACTCATTAAAACTGCTGGCCTTCTTTTCATCAATTTCAGCCTATGCCCGCCTCACCCCATGTTCACTGGTCCAGTGTTCAAAATCACTGATCCTGGGCAGTTCCAGCCGATACCCGACGGGATGTACTCCGGCCGCACGCAGCAGTTCGACCACCACAGCGCGCGGCTTCAGCGCCACCACGATTGCCCGTGCCGAAAAACGACCCCGGTAGTCATGCCAACGTGCCAGCACCTGCTGCCCCACGCTAAGACGTTGATCTTCAAGATGTTGTGAAAGGATCGGATCCGGACCCATGTTTCAATCTCCGTACTGATGTCAGGCAATAAAGTGACGCTGTAAATGACCACTCAGCATCTGTTCGTATTCGGCATCACGATCCTGCTGATAGACCAGGGAAGAAGCGATCTCGCTGGCCAGAATGGCCGCCCGATACTTGGGTGGCAGCTGCCCGAGCCTTTTACGGAAGCGTGGGCTCTCGCGCAGAATGCGTGGCAGGTGGGCCAAGAGGGCCTTGCGGTAGAGGGGCTTGTTCCCCAGTTCTGGGCGCTGCTGGAAATAATCGAACAGTCGCGCATAGTGATCGTTTATCTCGCGCGAGATGCCTGCCGAAAGATCGGTGTAGCTACGACTACCGTCAAACTCAGCGTAACGCCTGAAGATCAGACGCGCCTCATCGGCAGCGCGTTTTTCCAGAATTTCAAGCACATCGTCGACATAAGCCTCCTTGTTGGCGAAGAACTCCTTCTCGGTCAAGAGCAGGTTGGCGATGATCTCGTAGGAAGAGGAGATCACCCCGCACTTGTTGGCCGAGGCATCACGCATGATAACGACACCGGTCTGCTGCAGATGATCGCGTGCCTCGGGGGTAATGAATGAATTGGCCCCTTCGACAATCGCCCTGGCGCTCGGTTTTCCATCCTTGAGGAATTGCTGCCAGTTCCCGGCGTCGATCGTCTCGGGACGCCCGCCGGCCGGAATGAAGAGATCGGCCTCGACATCGAAGATCAGATTATTGAACAGACGGTAAAATTCA
>JAUXIR010000184.1 GCA_030620915.1 Geopsychrobacter sp.
ATTTCAAAACCGGCAAAGCCGGAAATCGCTGTCTCGCTCCACTGCCAGACATTGCCGATCAGATCATAGAACTCGCCGAAAGCAAAGCGACTGACCGGACAGGAAGAGGACCAGTGTTCGAGGTTGATATTCCCCGGCGCCTTGTCCCAATCGGGCTGATCGGGAATCTGATGCAGATCGTACAGACGGAACCATTCATCCTCGGTCGGCAGCCTAATCGGCAGGCCGGAAGTCAGAGCCTTCCAGTTGCAGAAGGCCTTGGCTTCCAGATAACTGACCTCTACCGGCCAGTCCCAGGGCATGGCAATCTCCTGCGTCATGGTGCGCAAGCGGTAATTTCCATCCAGCTTGAGCCAGAAAAGTGGCTGCTCGGCCTTGCTGAACTCGAGCCAGCGCTGGCCTTCTTCACTCCACAATTCCGGCTGCCGGTAACCGCCGGCACTGACAAAATCAAGATATTCGCGATTGGAGACCAGATACTTGCTCGCTTCGAAGTCTTCGACGCTGAATTGGTGACGGCCATATTCATTATCCCAGCCGTAGAGCGGATGATCCTTATTTTTTCCCAGGCAGACCTTACCGCCGGCAACTGGCAGCAACCGGGTCTCTGGTGCACTCCCACTCTCGCTACAGACCTGCCACTCTGGCAGCGCATGCACCTGATCGAGCGGCAGCCGACGGATGATGACCGACGAGGTCTCGAGATGGATACGCTGGTGCTCGATCCCCATCATGATGGCCCAAAAGGGGTTGTCCCAGCCGATTGGCAGCTCCAGCGGCAGGGATCGGATCACGCCATCGACCAGCTCCCGCACCTCATTGCGGTAGGCCTTGACCTCGGAAACTGTCGGCCAGTCGTAGTTCGCTTCGTCCAGATCATCCCAGGACATCTCATCGACGCCGATGGCAAACATCGACTCAAAGTGCGGATTGATCCGCTTATCAATGATCTTTGCCGCGATCAGTTTGTTGATATAGAAGGACGCGGTGTGACCAAAGTAAAAAACCAAAGGGTGTCGCAGCGGCTCGGCGCGCAGATAAAAGGCTGCATCATTGGCCAGGTTATCGTAGAGCAGCTCATCGATACTGAAGGTGTTGTGGAAGTACTCCCGGATCTCGGCGCGTTTCAGGTCGGAAGTACCGGCATTGAGGATAAGGGTGCGGGTGTTGCGCAGTTCCATTGAGGTCCTCCGGGAGCTGGTTGATAAGCAACAGAGTTACAATCAAACAATGCTTAGCCACCAAGACACCAAGAAAATGTAGAGAGATTAGAGACAGATTTCAGATTTCAGAAGAATACCCCTAAAATCTTTTAGGTTTCATTGTTATTCAGGCTTCCTTGGTGTCTCCGTGTCTTGGTGGCTATCTTAGCCCTTGCTTGGACTCTAGAACTGACAATAAAAGGCTTCAACCCAGTATGTCGGCTAGATAACGCGTGCTGAATCTGTCGCAGAGCTCAAGCAGAAAAGGATCTAGACAGCTCAGGGCTTCTTCGAGTATAGCAGCCGGCACCCCACCATAGAAAGCCTCGGCGACGCTACCGGCAATCGCGGCCTGAGTGTCGGCATCGCCCCCCAGTGAAACCGCGAGGCGAATGGCCGAAACGAAATCGCTGCTCTCGAAAAAACAGCAGAGCGCCTCGGGTACTGATTTCTGGCAGCTGACCTCAAAAGCGTAACCCGGCCTGATCCGTGCCGGCGAACGCTGCAGATCATAACCGAAACGCTCTGTGACAAAATCCCGGATCGCCAGCTTCCCTGCCCCACTACGCGCCATGAAGATCGCCGCCGCAACCGCCTGAGCGCCCTTGATGCCCTCGGGATGATCGTGGGTCGGCATGGCGCTTTGGGCCGCCAGGTCAAGGGCCTGCTCCAGATCATCGGCAACCCAGGCCACGGGCGCCACACGCATGGCGGAACCGTTGCCAGATGAATTATAGGGATGATTTGTTTTGGTCGCTGCCCAGCGAGAAAAACACTGGCCGTAACCGGCCTGGGGATAGCGCCGGTAGAAGTCGTGATAACATTCGCCGAAGGAACGCTGTTCAAGCAGCGCATTGGCCGTCGCCAGGGTCAGGATTGTATCGTCAGTGAAGCGGCAAGTAGAAGTAAAGAGTTTGAAGTCACAAGACTTGATCGGATGAAATTCGAAACGCGAACCGATAATATCGCCGACAATCGCACCCAGCATATCCGCTTAGCCTGTCAGCCATGCGTAAAGGAACTTACCAACCACCCCGAGCAGAACCAACTCAAAAAATGCCAGCGCCAGGGCAAATCTCCACTTACCTTTGCCCCCACGCAGTTTCTGGGGCAGAAACCTCTCCATATCGGCGGCCATGTTCTGCCGCGCTTCGGCAAAGACGCTCTGTTTTTCTTTGCACTTCATCGATCAAAAATACTCCGAGTCGCCCTTGGGGGTCGTTTTCATCACAGCGACAATTAATACCGCAAAGGGCCCGATCAGCAAGCTGATGGCGACCCACAGATAAATATTGCGCCCCTTACTCTTGGCCATCGATGCTGCGGCGGCGGCAAAGACGACCCAGATGAGAATGAATTGATCCATAAAACCTCCGACGTCGGTATCTGTTTATCGAGCGTACAGACTACACCATCAGGGTTCTTCTGGCGAGAGAGATGATCTGCCGCGCTCGGGATTCGGCTCAACCGGCCGATGCAGCAGCTGACTCAATTGATCTGCGCCGCCGACATACTGACCGTCGAACCAGATCTGCGGCACGCTGATCGGTGTTTTCGGTCCAACGATCGGCTTGACCCGGGCGAGCATTTCGTAAAGTGCACGCGGATTTTTAACCACATCCTGATACTGGTACTCAATACCGGCATCGGCAAAATAGCCCTTGGCCCGCTGACAATGTGGGCAGCTCTGCTTGCCGAACAGATGGTTGCCATGCAGAATACTGCGCGTGGCGTGCTGTCGAATCACCGCTTCTGCCAGCACGCCACGGTTCAACGCACCGCCCTGACTGATCATGCGACCCTCGACCAGCACAATCGGCGCGTGCCACCCCCCCTTGAGCAGCGGTTGCCACCAGAGGTTGAGCCAGTCGTGGGTCTGAAGATCGACCGGGATACCAGCCAGTTCGTGCTCCAGGGTATCGCGGATCACGTCCCTGGTCAGGGCGCATTCACCGCAGGGGATTTTGATCTTAAATGGGCCCCAGTGACCGGCCCAGCGATAGAGAATGATTTTAACCGGTGGGTTGGTCATGAACTCTTCTCCCTTAGGTCTGTTCCTTCAAGGATAGCCGATTTCAGAGATATAAAAAGTGTACGCGCGAATACGGCACTGCCTGCAACAGATAAGGACTCTGCTAAACTACAAAGACTAATGAGAAGGATAGAGATTCTCTTATTTAAAGGAGGGACGTCGTAGCGAAAGGAGGCTGACATGGAGATCCGGACCCTGCTGCTAGAGGACGACGGCAACACCCGCTCTCTCCTCGAAACAATCCTGACCGAGCGGGGACACAGGGTCTTTAGTTACGCGTCGCCCCTTCTCTGTCCCCTCTATAAAGAGCCTGACTGTCGTTGCGAAAAGACCAGTCCCTGCGTCGATTTCCTGCTCACCGATAATCAGATGCCCGGCATGAGTGGGCTACAGTTTATTCAGCTACAGGCCGAGCGCGGTTGCAAGATCAGTGTGAACAACAAGGCGATCTTCTCCGGCGACTGGCGGTATGAAGATATCAAAATAGCCCAAAGCCTCGGCTATCGCACCTTCGCCAAGCCGTTCAATCTTGCGGAATTTAATCACTGGCTGGATATTGGGGAGCAACGGCTCAAAACCCGGCAGAACCGTTCATGCGGTAGATCGGATAGCGGCACAGGATGTTAGGGTACAATTCTGCACACAGGGTCGCAAGTCCTTCCCCTGTTCGCTAAACCGATACCAGTCGACAAACTTTTCACTTGGCATCGGTTTAGCAAACAGGAACCCCTGCGCCTGCAGACAACCTTCGCGCTGCAGGAAGGTCAACTGTGCCTCGGTCTCCACCCCTTCGGCGATGATCTCCAGATTCATCGAGCGCCCCAGATTGATGATCGCACGGGTAATGACGGCATCATCCATATCCGACTCGATATCTTTGATAAAGGTCCGATCTATCTTCAGCTTGTGAACCGGAAACTGCTTGAGATAGGCCAATGATGAATAACCGGTACCGAAGTCGTCGATGGCCAGTTTCAAGCCGAGGCCGTGTAGCTGTTTCAGCAGCTCAACAACTTCGACTCCGGTCTCCATCAGCGTATTTTCGGTCATTTCCAACTCCAGTTGTGCCGGATCGATGCCGGTCTCCATGATAACCTCGGCCACCATATCCACCAGCTTTTCATCACGGAATTGTGCCGGGGAAAGATTAACCGCGATGTTGATCGGTGGCAGGCCTGCCTCCTGCCAGAGCCTGGCCTGTCGACAGGCCATCTGCAGGACCTGCCGCCCGAGAGGAACGATCAGACCGCTGTTCTCGGCCAGGGGGATAAAATCGCCCGGAGGGATCATCCCCCG
>JAUXIR010000302.1 GCA_030620915.1 Geopsychrobacter sp.
GCGCATGAACCGTGCCCCAGCTGAACATGAGTAGGACCATAGCGATGAGAACGCCGCCGCTGCGGCCCAACCGACAGCTCTGCTGTGGCCTTACACCGGCTGACAATGCACGTTTACGACTCATTCTCCGGCGCAAGAGTGGTAATGCGTCGCTGATTCGAGGTAATCTGCCGATCATCATGACACCTCCATTTGCTGAGCTGAGAGGAAATTGCTTTTTTCGGGGATCGCGCCTGCGGCGCAAGAACAACGGCCCCGGAAACAGCCGGCAGTGCTGCCGATCCGATCCCGAACCCAACTTCCTCATCCCCTGTGTAGTAAATAGTACTGGGTTTGATTTTGAGGAGGCTATGGGTACTAGCACCTATTTAGTGATCAGGAAGCGCCGAATTCACATGAAGAGTGCGTTTATACTGGAGGTTGATTATGACGAGGACCGGCGGTCAATGTTCGGGGGGATGGGGTTTCAGGCTCCCGGCCGTTTCAGGTCTTCGACCCGTTCAGGCAAATCATGTGAGGATGAGGGGAGGAGATAGCCAGACCGTTACGCGTTGAATACGCTGGAGCTTTTTATAACGTCACCGCGAGAGGCAATGACCGCAAGATTATTTTTTACACAGCGAGTTTACGTCCGTTTCTAGCAGTCCGTCGGACTTTTTGGCCGTAAAATGTTAATCTCGCCGGGGATTAAAAATCCCTGCGAAGGTGAAAAAACATGAGTGACACATTCCGTCAAGTCGATCACGACACCCTGTTCTTGCTTCCGCCCTCGGTGAAAGACTGGTTGCCTGATGGTTACCTGGCCCGCTTTGTTGTTGAGATCGTGGGGCAGCTCGATCTGACGGCGATCAAATCGGCTTATGCTGGGCGCGGATCCAAGGCCCAGCATCCCGAGATGCTGGCGCTATTATTCTACGGTTATGCTACCGGAGTTTTCTCCAGCCGCAAGCTGGAGCTGGCAACCTACGATTCCGTGGCCTTTTGCTACATCGCTGCCAACGATCATACCGACCACGACACCATGGCCACCTTTCGCAAACGCTTGCTTCCTCTGTTGACGCCGCTCTTCGTTCAAATTCTGCTGATTGCCCAACAGATGGGGTGTCTGAAGCTGGGCA
The DNA here is from genome assembly GCA_030620915.1 of Geopsychrobacter sp. GTDB lineage: Bacteria > Desulfobacterota > Desulfuromonadia > Desulfuromonadales > Geopsychrobacteraceae > Geopsychrobacter. The sequence continues at coordinate 1,119 of JAUXIR010000302.1, forward strand.
AGGTCAGTCTTGATGGCACCAAGATCAAAGCCAACGCTTCTAAGCACCTGGCTCTGAGCTGGAAGCATGCCTGCAAACTCGAAAAACAACTCAAGACCGAAGTTGAAGACCTCTTGCGACAAGCCGAAGAAGCCGACCACAGCGAACAGCCTGACGGCCTGGACATTCCGGCAGAACTGGTTCGCCGTGAAGAACGCCTGAGTGCCATTGCTGCCGCCAAGGCTGAAATCGAACGCCGGGCTGCTGAGCGCTATGCCGAAGAGCAAGAGACCGGTAAGAAAGCCCGTGGCGAGCAGCCCAAACCGCCTGAACCCGGCCCCAGAGACAAAGACCAAGTCAACTTCACGAATGATGAGTCCCGGATCATGCCCATCTCTGGCGGCGGTTTTGACCAATGTTACAATGCTCAAGCCAGCGTTGATGTCGAGACGATGCTGGTTACTTCAGCGAGGCCAATGTCGATAGCTGTTTGGAGGAGAAGATTCTCCCCTTTATCAGCGTAAGCCGCGACACACATAACCAGAGTCTCAAAGAAAGTTATCGGATTTGACTCACTGGTGATAGTCAAGCCCGACGGACTGCTAGATTGCCAACAGGAGACAGCTATGCCATCCAATATCAAGTTGAAACTACAGGTTGTCGACCGTGTCGGCGCCATGGCCCAGATTGCCACCATTCTGGCAGATCACGATCTGAATATTCTCTTCATGGAGGTGGAGAAGCGCGGTAGCGAGACCTTTGTCTACCTCGATCTCGAAACCGGGGCCAAATCCCTGGATCAGCAGACCATCTTTTCCGCCCTGGAGGCAATCCCCAACATTCTCAGTGCCGCTGCGATCCGTACCATGCCGCAGTAACGTCGCGAAAAACGTTTCCAGGTCGTACTCGACAGTATCAGCGATGGCATCCTTTCGATCAACGAAGAGGGAGATCTGACGACCATCAACCGCGTGGCGCGTGAGATGCTCAACTGCTGCGAGGACGATCTGATCGGCCGCAATCTGCGAGATCTCGATCTGCCCGACAGCAGCCTGCTACGTTGCCTCGAGGGTAAAACCTACCGCAATGTCAAACGTAGCCTGACCCGCGGCAGCCAGCGGCACCGATTTCTGGCGACCGGGCGGGTGATCCGCGATTCGCGCGAACGGATCGTCGGCGCGGTCGAGGTGCTGCAGGATATACGCGAGATCCGGGAACTGGCCAGCGCGGTTGCTCAGGCACCGCAGGTGACCTTCGACGACATGGTCGGTCAAAGTTCGGCGCTGCGGCAGGCGATCGCCTTTGCCGAAAAAATCGCCGCCACCGACGGCATTGTCTCGATCCTCGGCGAAAGCGGTACCGGCAAGTAACTGTTCGCCAGCGCCATCCATGTTAAGAGCGGCTGTTGCGGCCCGTTCATCCCGGTCAACTGCGCCGCCCTGCCGGATACCCTGCTCGAAAGCGAACTGTTCGGCTATGTCGGCGGCGCCTTCTCCGGCGCGAAAAAGGAGGGCCGGGCCGGTCTTTTCGAGGCGGCGCGGGAAGGCACCCTCTTTCTCGATGAGATCGCCGAGATGCCGGCCCCGTTGCAAGCAAAGATGTTGCGTGTCATCCAGGACGGCAAGCTACGCCGCATCGGCAGCAACGAGGAGATCACCGTCAACACGCGAGTGATCACCGCCACCAACCGCGACCTGGAGCAACTGGTCGAACAGAAGCGTTTCCGCGAAGATCTCTACTACCGGATCAACCTCTTCCCGGTGCATATCCCGCCGCTACGTGAACGGCTCGAAGATATTCCGCTCCTCGCCGAGCATTTCCTTTTTCAGGTCAATACCCGCCTCGGCATGCATGCGCGGCTGTTGACGGAGGGGGCACTGGCCAAGCTTAAGAGCCACCGCTGGCCGGGGAACCTGCGCGAACTGCGCAACGTCATCGAACGGGCGGCGATACTCAGCGGCAGCGAACAGATCAGCAGCGCCAGCATCCGTTTCAGTTTCGAATTCGGTCAGACCTACAACAGGACTGAAGTGACCAGCGGCCCCGAACCACTCACCAGTCAGGTCGAACGACTTGAGCGC
>JAUXIR010000066.1 GCA_030620915.1 Geopsychrobacter sp.
CCACCCAGGACTGGCAGGGGCAGATGTCGTAAATGTCCCTACTGCCCGGAGGAAAAACAGAATGGCGCAGCATCGATCTGCTGCTGCTCCTTTTACTGCTACTGCTGGTCGCCGTGCTGGCCTTTCGTATCGACGAAAACCTGGCTTATCGCTGGAACTGGGCGGCCATTCCGCAGTATTTTTTCTATCTGGACGACGAAACCGGACGCTATGTGCCGAATCTGCTGGTTCAGGGGCTTCTGACGACCATCCGCTTGAGTATCTGGAGTCTGTTACTGGCTCTGCCGCTCGGGATTGTTATCGGGCTGCTGCGCATCAGTCAGCATCTGTTCAATCGCTTGGTCGGCGGCGGCTTTGTCGCCCTGTTCCGTAATCTGCCGCCGTTGGTGCTGATCTTTATCGGCTATTACTTCATCAGTGATCAAATCCTGCCCCAGCTCGGTTTGCCCGATCTGGCCCGTCAACTGCCCGCTTCAGGCCAGCAGCTCGTGCGCCTGTTGCTTGCCCCGCTTGATCAGCTCGAAGCCTTTCTGGCTGCGGTTATGACCATGGCGCTGCTCGAAGGGGGCTATATCGCCGAAATTGTGCGCGCCGGTCTACGGGCCGTTGCCGGGGGGCAGTGGGAGGCGGGGGCCGCCCTGGGCCTCAGGCGCTGGCAGATACTGCGCCAGATCATCTTTCCCCAGGCCTTGCGGCCGATGGTTCCGCCCCTGGCCGGTCAATTTATTTCAACCATCAAGGATTCGGCGATTGTTTCGGTGATCTCTATTCAGGAGTTGACCTTTCAGGGGATGGAGTTGATGTCTGCCACCTATCTGACCTTCGAAATCTGGCTCTGCATTGCGCTGCTCTATTTCCTGCTGACCTTCGGCTGCTCGCTATTGGCGCGGCGCCTCGAAACCTCTTTGGCCAATCACTGAGGAAACGTCTTGACAGCTACGCGGGGCTATCTTTAATATTCGTGCTACGATTTTCGCGTCCGTGCTACGCAGGAGGCTTTTCGAAAATGAAAAATACCTGTCTTTTCCCGTTTCTCGCTCTGCTGCTGATGGCAGTCCCGGCTGTGGCCCATTTCGGGGTGATTCTGCCGTCCGACGACATTGTCGGTCGAGATGAGGGCAGAACTCTGGAGCTGCAGCTGAAATTTATCCATCCGGCCGAAGGCCAGTATATGCAGATGGAGAAGCCGCAAAGATTCGAAGTCTACAGGGGGGGGCAGCGCGAAGATCTGCTGCCTGCCCTCAAGGCCGAGAGTTTTAAAGCTGCCGATAAAAATACGAATTTGGCCTATTGGCGAGCCGCCTACCAGATCCGGCGGCCCGGCGACCATACTTTTTTTGTTGAACCGACCCCCTACTGGGAGCCGGCCGAGGATAAATTTATCCTGCACTATACCAAGGTCTGTGTCTCGGCCTTCGGTCTTGAGGATGGCTGGCATGAGCCCCTGGGAGTCGAAATCGAAATCCTGCCCCTGAGTCGTCCCTATGGACTCTGGACCGGCAATCTTTTCTCCGCTCAGGTCCTGCGCAAGGGCCAGCCTCTCCCCTTTGCCGAGATAGAGGTCGAATATCTGAATGAGGCGGCGGTCGGCGGGAAGCTCTCTTTTCCTGCCGCTCCATTTGTGGCTCAGTCGATCAAGGCCGATGGCCAGGGTGTTTTTCATTACGCCATGCCGAAGGCAGGCTGGTGGGGTTTTGCCGCACTTTCGGATGCGGACTGGAAATTGCAAAAAGATGGCGAGAGTAAGAGCGTCGAGATCGGCGCCGTCTATTGGGTCAAGGCGACAGACCTTCCCTAGCCTGGCTCGTGCCGCTATTAGTATGGGTTTTAGATGAAAAAAGTTGTGTCATTACTGTTGATGCTGGGTCTGTTGGGCGCCGTCCCGGCTCTGGCACACAAGGTCAATCTGTTTGCCTACGTTGAAGGCGGCCGGATATACACCGAGAGCTATTTTCCCGACGGACGCCCGATTAAGCAGGCCGTCATCAAAATATATACCGCCGATGACCTATTGCTGCAGCAGGGTGTGACCGACGATGAGGGGCTCTACGCCTGTGTCATCCCGAGGTTCGTCGATTTGAAATTGGTTGTCAGGGCGAGCATGGGGCATCAGACCAGCTTCGTCATAAAAAAAGCTGAACTGGAGGTGGGGAGATGACTGTTTTCCGCCGCGTTCTCTGCCTTGTGCTGCTGGTTTTCTGTCTTTTGTTGGCAGGCCAGCCGACCTTTGCCGAGGAATCTCCGGCGCAACCTGAGCTGTTGCAACAGCAGAATCAGCAACTGCATCAGCAGCTGCGTGATGCGCGCAGAGAGATCGCGCGCCTGAAAGCCGAGGGCTCGGCCCCGGGTTGGAAAGATGTCGTGACCGGGCTTGGTTTCATCTTTGGTCTCAGCGGTGTTGTGATGATGGTCAACGCCCGCCGGCGTTGAAGTCTGACGATAATTATTACGGAGCCTTTCTTCTTCATGCATATCTCTGATGGTGTTCTTCCTACTGCCGTTGCGCTCGGCACCTCAGCGGTCAGTGCCGGGTTCCTGCTTTGGAGCCTGCGCCGTACACCGGCGGATGACCTGCCCAAGGTGGCGGTCCTGACCTCCGCCTTCTTTGTCGCCTCGCTGATCCACCTGCCCTTCGGTCCAACCAGTGTTCATCTGCTGATTCCCGGTCTGGTCGGGGCGCTGCTCGGTCCTTCAGCCTTTCTGGCCATCGCTCTGGGTCTGGTGTTGCAGTGTTTGTTATTCCAGTTTGGCGGGTTGACCGCGCTTGGGGCAAACCTGTTGTTGATGGGGCTGCCGGCGCTGTTGGCCGGTTTGGTCTTCTATCACTTCAAGGGGCGCAGCAAGAAGCAACGGATCCTGGTCGGAGCGCTCTGCGGTGGTGGCGCGACCATATTTTCGGCGTTATTACTGGCGCTGCTGCTGGCCAGTGGCGGCGAAGATTTTATCGGGGTCGCCAAATTGGCGTTATTGGCCCATATCCCGGTGGTGCTGGTCGAAGCCGGGGTCAGTGCCATGGTTGTTTCTTTTCTGCTCAAGGTGAAACCCGAGCTGCTTGATATCCCCTTTGTCCTCAAGGAAAAAATGTGAGCGGTACGCTCCAGGTCTCCATTCTATGGCTGCTGCCGCTGCTGCTATTGCCGCTGGCGGTCTATTCCGGCTTTCGCATGCTGATCGGCATTGCGCGCAAGGAGCAGGGGGAAGGGGAGCGTGACTGGTCGGTCCCTCAGCTTGAGTTTGAGGGGGGGGAGAGTTCGCCGGTGCATCGCTGGGACGTGCGTTTTAAACTGGCCAGCTTTCTGATTCTGGCTTTTGTGATCGTCTCCCTGCAACATCCTCAAACCGCGCTGGCGGCACTCATGTTGGCCCTGCTCGGCTATCGCCTGGCAGCTATCCCCTGGCGGCGCGGATTCAAGCGTCTGCTGGGAATGGCGGGCTTTCTGTCGATGTTTCTGCTGATGTTACCGCTGACGGCGGTGCGGCATAGCGGTGATCTGGTGCTGGTGTTCGGCAGTATTGACTGGCTCGGCTTTAATCTGCGCGGGCTGGATCTGGCGATCCTGATTATTCTCCGCGCCGCGACGGTTGCCCTGTTGATGGAGCCCCTGTTGGCCACCGCGCCCTTGCCGGTGACCCTGGCCGGGCTGGCACGGATGGGGGTGCCGCGGCGCCTGACCGAACTGCTGCTGATCAGCCACCGCTATCTCTATGTGTTTCTTCACGAGGCGCGGCGGATGCAGATTGGGATGGAGGTGCGTGGTTTTCGCAAATCAACCAGCCTGGCAACCCTGCGTTCGGTCGGCAATTATGTCGGGATGCTCTTTGTGCGCAGTTTCGAACGCACCGAGCGGGTCCATGCGGCGATGCTGGCACGGGGTTATCAGGGCTACTGGCCCCAGCCGATCAGCTTCAATGTGATGCCGGCTGATTATCTGAAAGCGGCCGCGCTGATCGGCCTCGGGCTGCTGCTGGTCATCTGTGACCAGTTTATGGTGGGATAAGAGCCGATGCATCAGTTAATCAAACCAGTCGAGCTTGAGCATGAAGACCTGTTGATGCAGGTTGAGTCGCTCTCCTATCGCTACCCGGACGGCACCCAGGCCCTTGCCGGCATCGATCTGCAGGTCAGAGCCGGTGATCGCATCGCCCTCGTCGGCCACAATGGCTCAGGTAAAACGACACTGGTCAAACAGCTCTGTGGGCTGCTGCAGCCGGACGAGGGGAGAGTCCGCTATAAGGGCGAGCAGCTCAGCGGAGAGCACCTGGCGAGTGCGCGCCTGGAGATCGGCCTGCTGTTTCAGGACCCCGACGATCAACTCTTCGGCAATAGCCTCTATGAAGATGTGGCCTTCGGCCCACGCAATCAGGGGCTGTCTGAGGTCGATGTCGATCTGGCAGTACGTCAGGCCCTAAGGTCGGTCGGCCTCGAAGATCTGTTGTTCAAGCCCCCCCATGCCCTGAGCTATGGGCAAAAGAAACGCGCTGCACTCGCCGGTCTGCTGGCGATGCGGCCCTCGCTGCTGATTCTGGATGAACCAACCGCCAACCTCGATCCTGCTCAGGAGCGGATCTTTCTCGATCTGCTCAAGAACTATTCAGGCACATTGATTCTGATCAGTCATGACCTGATTTTTCTCTATGAACTCTGTGAGCGGGCGCTGGTCCTCGATCGTGCTCGGGTTCACCATGATTATGCGCTTAAGGAGCTGGTCGAACATCGCCCCTCCTTGCGCGAACATGGCTTGGATTTTTCTTTCCGTTTTGCCGAGAGTCGGCGGCGCGAAGAGAGGGTGGAGGTCGAGCGACGTAAGGTGCGCGATCCGTCCGACGGCACCGGCCCGGCCGCTGAGAATCCCTCGACACTGGTCGATCTGCGCTCTCTGTCCTATCGCTATCCAGACGGGACTGAAGCACTGCGCGGCATCGATCTGGCGATACAACCCGGTGAGCGACTCGCTTTGGTTGGAGAGAACGGCGCCGGCAAGAGTACCCTGCTGATGTGTCTGCTGGGGATCCTGCCCTTTAGCGGAGAGTACCTCTTTACCGGCAAGAAAATAATGCCGGGTAAGGGCCGGCTGGTGTGGCAACAGACCGGGATGGTCTTTCAGGATTGTGCCGATCAGTTGGTCTGCCCGAGCTGTTATGACGAGGTTGCATTTGCGCCGCGTCAGTTTGGCCTCGATGAGGCTCAGATCAGAATACAGGTCGAAATGGCCCTTAAAATGGTCAAACTGGACGGTTTTGACGATCGTGTTCCCTTGCACCTCTCCGGTGGAGAACGCAAGCGTCTGGCCTTGGCCAGTGTTCTGAGCCTGCAACCGCAGCTGTTAATTCTGGATGAACCGACCGCCGGTCTCGACCCGCAGGGTGAAGAGCTGCTGCTCGATATTCTAAGCGAGATCGACGCCACGCTGATCCTGGTCAGCCACGATATTTTCTTCGTCCGTGAACTGACCGAGCGCACCCTGGTGATGCACGCTGGCCAAATCGCCCTTGATTATTCGACAACGGACTTTTTTAACGATAAAAATCTGACCAGTTTAAATGGTCTCGACTATACCTACCGTGATCAATGTGCGCTGCAGATCAGGGCATTACAGCACCGGCACGAACATGCCCATCGGCACAAACACCTTCACGAGCATGATCATCGCCATGGTGAGCTGGTCCACCAGCATCCGCACGAACATGAGCATGAACATTGTCACACCTATGTTCACCGGCACGCCGAGGCAGGCGCCCATCAGCATCCTGCCCAGAGCGAATACCATGAGCATGAGCACCCAGGGCACGAACAGGATGATCACGATCACAGCCATTAGAACCGGTCTGCTCCTCATCAGACTCATTAAAACCGCGCCGAAAACAGTAGCTCCACTTGAAATCGATCCCTTAGCCGGATATCCTGTCTGATATGACATTAACGACAGGGAGGTTGCGCCATGCTTAATATTGCCATTCTGGCTTTTGATAATTGCCTGCTATCGAGTGTTGCCGGTCCGCTTGACCTATTCACTGTGGCGAATTGGGAAATGAAGAAGCGAAATAAGACGGATTCTGGGCCGTTCTGCCGCTGGGAGGTACTGACTGTCGATGGTGGTCCGGTGGTTTGCTTCAGCCAGGAACCGCTGGTTCCTCACCGTTCGATTCGTGATTGTCGCCCGCCCGATCTGATTATTCTCCCCTCGGTGTTGGGCAATATCGAGGCGCTGCGCCAGGAGAAAGAGGCGATTGCCTGGCTAAAAGAACAGCATAAACGGGGGGCGGTTGTCGCGAGTATTTGTGCCGGAGCCTTCCTGGCCGCCGAGGCTGGAATTTTGAATGGGCGTGAGGCGACCACTCACTGGCAGTTGGCCGACCGTTTTCGCCAGACCTATCGCAAGGTTAAACTGCAGGCCGACCGTATTCTGATCGATGGCGAGGACTATCTCTGCGCCGGTGGCACCAGTGCGCATCAGGATCTGGCGATCTATCTTGTGGAAAAATTCGGCTCAGCGGAATTGGCCGATGCCTGCGCACGCATGATGCTGATCGATCGCGGTCGTCGTGAACAGGCGCCCTATATCCGCTTTCGGCGCCAAAAGACCCATGGTGATGAAAAAATTGCCGAGGTTCAGCGTTATCTGGAGCGGCATCTGACCGAACGGACCACCGTGGTCAAAATGGCGCAGATGGCGCAGATGGTCGAGCGCACCTTTTTGCGGCGCTTCAAAAAAGCAACCGGTGACACCCCTCTCGAATATCTGCAGCGCCTGCGTATCGAGGCGGCCAAGCGTCTGTTTGAACGTGGAGAAACGCGGATTGATCTGATCACCAAGGCTGTCGGTTACGCGGATACCAGCTCGTTCAGACGCCTCTTCAAGCAGATTGGCGGTGTCTCGCCGACGGTTTATCGCCGTCGTTATGTCGAGTTGCAGGGGAGCTGAGGCTCAAAGGGATTGATTTGGCGGCAGGGACGAGTCATGTGTTTTTAAAAAAAAACGGGCTGAAGAGATATACCCTTCAGCCCGTTTTTCTTGATCGACAGTGGATGACTTAGGCGAAGAAGCGCTTAAGCAGTCCGGCGAAGGCTGAGCCGTGACGGGCTTCGTCCTTGCACATTTCATGAACGGTGTCGTGAATAGCATCGAGATTGAGTTCTTTGGCGCGGGTGGCCAGCTTCTTCTTGCCGGCACAGGCACCATGCTCGGCATCAACGCGGGCCTGCAGGTTGGTCTTGGTATCGGCAACAAGGCACTCACCGAGAAGCTCGGCAAACTTGGCCGCATGGTCCGCTTCTTCGAAGGCGATCCGCTTGTAGGCTTCGGCAACTTCAGGATAGCCTTCGCGATCGGCCTGGCGGCTCATCGCCAGGTACATCCCGACTTCAGTGCACTCACCGGTGAAGTTGGCGCGCAGGCCCTCAAGGATCTCCGGATCAACGTCTTTGGCGACACCGATGCGGTGCTCATCGGCCCAGGCCAGGTTGGCATCGGCTTGCATTTCGGTAAATTTGTTGGCAGCTGCCTTACACTGCGGACAGCAATCGG
>JAUXIR010000128.1 GCA_030620915.1 Geopsychrobacter sp.
CTGGCCGATCTGCTCGATAGCCGTTACTTGCCTGAGCAGGAGGCTGAATCGGATCGACTCGGCATCGATTACATGGTGCAGGCTGGTTACGACCCTGCCGGTGCGGTGGCGTTGCAGCAACTCTTTGATCGCGAGGCTGAAGCAGGTCCGAATTCGCAGTGGCTGAAGGGTCTGTTCCGCAACCACCCTTTTTCACCAGAGCAGCTGTCCGGCAATCGCAGCTATATTCTTGAAAACTACCCATTGGTTGGCGGCAAGGGACGGAACGCAGCCGGATTTGCTCAAGCCATTAAGGGCCTCACTCAGACGCGGCAAGGTTATGCGAGCTACGATCAGGCACGCCGGATGGAGAAAATCGGGCGGCTTGCTGAAGCGATAAGCCTTTATCATCAGGCATTGCTTGAGGCTCCCGACGAAGCCCTCATCATGAGTGGCCTGGGATTGGCTTATTTGCGCAGTGAAGATCTGGTGCCGGCGCGTCGTTATTTGATCAAAGCGGTCAATCGGCAGCGGGATTACTACCAATCGCGCCTCGCGCTCGGTTATATCTATCGGCAAAAACGACAGGATGTTAAAGCACTCAAGCAACTCGAGGCCGGGTTTAGGCTGCTTCCGACTCTGGAGGGTGGCTATATGCTTGGCGAGGCGCGTGAAAATGTCGGTGATATAGAGGGCGCAGCCAAACTCTACCGGAGCGTAATCAAAGTTGATCCAGCCGGTAAATTGGGCCGTAATGCGGCCGATCGCTTAAGGGGGTTGGGCAATAAATGAACGCGATAGAGCTTGAAACCGGCGAGAAAATTCTTTGGCAGGGTCGGCCTGCCCCACGCTGTTACACCTTCCAATATTGGAAGCAGGCCCTGGTCGGCAGTACGCTGTTTTTGGTCAGTAGCTTCTGGTTGATGCTGGCACTGGAGTTGATTAATGAGGGACAGCCGGTCTGGCTGGCAGTGCTGCCACTGCCACTGATTATGGGGAGTTTCTTTTTCGGCCCCGCGCAAATTCTGCTCGCCCGTTGGCGCTGGCCGAAAATTTTCTATCAGTTGACCGATAAACAGCTGGGCACGTCGGCAGGAAGGTCGGTGCAACTTTCGAAAATCACTGATATCAAGCTGAAAAAGCAGGGTGAGAGTCTGGCCAGTTTGCGGGTCGCGGTCGAAGATTCCAAGCCCTTGATAATACACTGTATCGAACAACCGGACCGTTTGATCTCATTACTTAACCAGCATTGCCCACAACTCAAGGTTTGACGGTCATGAGCTACAGGAGTAAGATGCGCCGGATTTTACAACCAATCTGGTAGGATAAAAAAATGGAAAAACGTTTTTACCTCGAAACCTTCGGCTGTCAGATGAATGTGGTCGATTCCGAACGCATTGTCAGCATGCTGGGCGAAATCGGTTATCGGCGGGTCGATGAGGCCGCCGACTCCGACCTGGTGCTGCTCAATACCTGCAGTGTGCGCGACAAGGCCGAACGCAAGGTTTATGGCCATCTGGGACGTTTCAAGCCGATTAAGGATGCACGGCCCGAGTTGATTATCGGCGTCGGTGGCTGTGTTGCCGAACAGGAAGGGGAGAAGATGCTGAAAGAGGTGCCCTACCTCGATCTGGTCTTCGGCACCCATAATGTCCATCGTCTGCCCGAACTTGTTCAGCAGGCCGAACAGGGGAACCGGCGGCTCAGCGTGACCGGCTTTCTCGATCAGGAAACCCGCCTCAACCTGTTTCCGCAACGCAGTGAACTCGACAGCGTCACCCGCTTCGTGACCGTGATGCAGGGCTGTGATAATTTCTGTACCTACTGTATCGTCCCGCATGTTCGTGGACGCGAAATCAGCCGTCCGAGTGCTGAAATCATTACCGAAGTCGAGGCCCTGGTTGCGCAAGGGGTGCGCGAGGTGACGCTACTGGGGCAGAATGTCAATTCTTACGGCAACAAGGAGGACGGAGAGATCAGTTTTCCGCAACTGGTGCGTCGGGTCGCCGCAGTCGAAGGGCTCTTGCGCCTGCGCTTTACCACCAGCCACCCCAAGGATCTCTCGGACGAACTGATCGCCTGTTTCGCTGAGCTCGACAACCTCTGTCATCAACTCCATCTGCCGGTGCAGTGCGGTTCCAACCAGATTCTGGCCCGGATGAATCGCGGCTATAGCCGTGAGGACTATCTGCAGTCGGTGCAGAAATTGAAATCGACCTGTCCCGATATCCGTCTGTCGACCGATATTATTGTCGGTTTCCCCGGTGAGAGCGAAGAGGATTTTCAGCAGACCCTCGATCTGGTTGATGAGGTCGGTTATGCGGATGCCTTCACCTTTCTCTACTCCAGGCGAACCGGCACTGCCGCGGCCGAAATTGAAGATAAGACCGGAGCGCGGCTCAAGCAGCAGCGTTTTGATCGTCTGCTTGAACTACAGCAGAGCAACAGCCGTAAGATCTGGCAATCGGACCTCGGTCAGCGATTTGAGGTTCTGGTTGAAGGGGAGAGCCGACAGGGGGACGGCCAGATGTTCGGCCGCACGACCTCGAACCGGATCGTCAACTTTGCCGGTACGCTCGATATGATCGGCACAATGGTTGATGTTACAATTACCCGAGTGTTTCGTAATTCGAACCTCGGCGAGCTGCTCAACAGCTGATTCTCTGCCGTTTTTTAAAGTGAGTTCTTTGACCTTCTTGGTGCTCTTGGTGCCTTGGTGGCCATTTTTTCAACCGAATGGAGATTGACCATGATCGATCTGCACACCCATACATTCTTCAGTGACGGTGAACTCGGACCGGCCGAACTGGTGCGCCGTGCCGCGGTGGCCGGTTACCGGGCTCTGGCTATCACCGATCATGCTGATCAGAGCAATATCAAGTCGATGATCGAGCGTTTACGCCCGGTTGTCGGTGAACTCGGTGCAGCCAACGGCTTGATCCTGTTGGCCGGTGCCGAACTGACCCATGTGCCGCCGAAGATGATCGCTGACGTCGTCAAGCTGGCGCGTGACACCGGGGCGCAGATCGTTACGGTGCACGGCGAGACCATTGTCGAGCCGGTGATCGAAGGCACCAATCGCGCGGCGATTGAAGCGGGGGTCGATATTCTGGCCCACCCGGGCCTGATTACGCCTGAAGAGGTACAGCTGGCAGCGGAGAAGGGGGTCTTTCTCGAAGTGACCACCCGCAAGGGCCATTCCCTGACCAACGGTCATGTTGTCAAGCTGGCTCTTAAGTACGGCGCCAGACTGGTGATCAATAATGATGCCCATGCGCCGGGCGATCTGCTCTCGTTTGGGATGGCCCGCAAGGTTGCACTCGGTGCCGGAATGACTTCGGCCCAGTTTGACGAAGCACAGGCCAATTCTTTAGAACTGGTCAAGAGGGGTGAAGATGCTGCCTGATTCGGAATTCAACTTTCTCAAGGAGCTGGTCGAGGCTCCAAGCCCTTCCGGCTTCGAAGTCCCCGCGCAGAGAGTCATCAGGAAACAGCTCGAACCGCTCGCCGACCAGATCCAGGTTGATGTCATGGGCAACATGATGGCCCGACTTAAGGGGCAGGGTGGTCTGCGCGTGATGCTGGCCGGTCACTGTGACGAAATCGGTTTCATGGTGCAGTACATCACCGATGAGGGATTTATCTACTTCGGTGCCATCGGTGGGGTCGACCCCCATCTGTCGCCCGGCCAGCGGATCGATATTCATACCGCTGACGCTGTCGTTAAGGGCATTATCGGTAAGAAGGCGATTCATCTGATCGAGGCCAAGGATCGCGACACGGTGATCAAGCTGAAGGATCAGTATATAGATATTGGTTGCAGCAGTCGTGAAGAGGTCGAAAAACTCCTGCGGATCGGCGATCCGATCACCTTCTCGGTCGGACTCGAACGTCTGCAGAACGGCCGCCTGACCTCAAGGGCTCTCGATGACAAAATGGGCGCCTTTATCGTCAGCCGGGTCCTGGCCGGAGTCAAAGAGGCTGGTGGTGCAATCTCCGAACTGGTGTGTGTCAGCACGGTGCAGGAAGAGGTCGGACTGCGTGGCGGAACCACCAGCGGCTACGGGGTCGATCCGGATCTGGCGATCGTCGTCGAGGTGACTCATGCCACCGACACACCCGATGTTGATCCCAAGGGGATCGGGCGGGTCGAGGTGGGCAAGGGGCCGGTTCTGGCGCGTGGTGCCAATATCAACCCGCTTCTGTTTGATCTGTTGGTCGATACGGCTGCACGCGAGGAGATCCCGCTGCAGATTATCGGTGTGCCGCGCGCCACCGGCACCGATGCCAATAGCCTGCAGTTGACGCGCGGTGGGGTGGCTACTGCACTGCTCGGTATCCCCTTACGCTATATGCACACCCCGGTCGAGCTGCTGGCCGAGGTCGATCTGCAGGCGGCGATCAAGCTGCTGACCGCCGTCGTGTTGCGATTTGAAAAAGATCAGTCCTTTTTGCCGCTCTAGCTTGTGAAGGTCTGTTATTTGAGCTGAAGGAAAATCCCCTGGCGAATGGATCGTCAGGGGATTTTTTGGGTTTGAAGTTGGATGCGGGTCTGGATAACCCGGACCAGGATCAAGCCGAAAACAAGACCGCTGGCATTGGCCAGAATGTCTAATAGGGAGAAGCCGCGGTTCGGGATAAAGTGTTGCAAAACTTCGATCATGCCGGAGTAGCTCAGGAGGAACAGCAGCTTCCGCGTTCTGAGGTTTGCCTGGGGATAGGCTGCCGAGCAGGAAAGGTAGAGCGCAAGATAGCCGGTAGAATGCAACAACTTGTCGGAAATCGTTAGCATGGCAGTTGGTGGGGCAGGAGTCAGGCTCAGATAGCTGCAGAAGAGCAGGAAGAGCCAGAACTGGATGATGCGTAAAGATTTCATGGCAGCCGTCCATAAAAAGCCCCCGGTTATGCAACCGGGGGCTTCGTTGTGACATCGGGGTTTGCGATAAATCAGAGGCCGAGCGTCTTGAAGAAGTCGTTTCCTTTGTTATCGACCAGGATAAAGGCCGGGAAATTCTCAACCTCGATCTTCCAGACTGCTTCCATCCCCAGCTCAGGATAGTCGATGCACTCGACCTTCTTGATGTTCTCTTCGGCCAGTACCGCAGCGGGCCCACCGATGGAGCCGAGGTAGAAACCACCGAATTTCTTGCAGGCGTCGGTGACCTGTTGGCTGCGGTTGCCCTTGGCGATCATGACCATCGAACCGCCGTTCTCCTGCAATAGACCCACGTAGGAATCCATCCGCCCTGCGGTGGTCGGACCGAAAGAACCCGAAGCCTTGCCGGCAGGGGTCTTGGCCGGGCCCGCATAGTAGATCGGGTGTTTTTTGAGGTAATCGGGCAGTGGATTGCCGCCGTCGAGGACCTCTTTGAACTTGGAGTGGGCGATGTCGCGACCGACCACGATGGTTCCCTTGAGCAGCAGCGGGGAGCCGACTTCCAGCTTGGACAGGTCGGCGAGGATCTCACTCATGGGGCGATCCAGGTCGATCTGGGTGCCGATGCTCTCCTTGGTGCGATATTCATCAGGGATCAGGCGGCCCGGGTTGCGGTCCATCTCTTCGATGAACAGGCCATCCCTGGTGATCTTGGCCTTGATGTTGCGGTCGGCCGAGCAGGAGACGGCCATGCCGACCGGACAGGAGGCACCGTGACGCGGCAGACGGATGACGCGTACGTCATGGGCGAAGTACTTGCCACCGAACTGGGCACC
>JAUXIR010000280.1 GCA_030620915.1 Geopsychrobacter sp.
ACCTTGCCAAGGTTGACGTCGCGAGTTCGAATCTCGTTTCCCGCTCCATAAAATTAACGGTCGTCTCTTTTTAAGGGGCGACCGTTTTTCGTTTCCACCGATCTCATTCCTGCTCCAAGCATCGATTATGCTATCCTTCACTGTAGTCGGTTCCAGCTTAACGGAGATGTTTTGAAAAAATCACTTTCTCTATTCGTTGCCCTCCTTCTTCTGTCGTCGGGCTGGGCCGGGGCCTTTCTCTTGGCGAACAACCCCTCGGCCAACCAGATTTATTGGCTGGCCCCTGCGATGACTATCGGGATGGGGATAGGTCTCTGCCTCCGTTTTATAAATGGCCGGAGAACGGCACTGCTCCTCGCCCTGACGGCGGCACTGGGTCTGGGAGCCGTTAATCATCTTTTCCCTGATAGCCGAGTCTCTATCGAGGCCGTGCGTAATCTTTTTTCGGGTACGAATCCTCAAGGAGAGCTCCGTCAGCTCAAGATCGACGAGCGCTTCCAAGCCGCTCCCTTTGATCACCCCCTGAGCTTGACCTCGCCGGTTTCCCTCGATCTGTCGCTCTTTACCCGCCTGCCTGCCGGGGTCGATGATTTCTGTTTTTCCCCTGAGGGGACTCTCTATGCCAGCTTGCCCAGTCTCGGTGCCGTTTATCGGGTCGAGCAACCTCCAGCTGCAGGTTTGAACCACCCTGAACTCTTTCTGCATAGCCTCGATAATCCGAGCGGTTTGGCCTGCGATACGCTGGAGCTGCTGGTCGCCGAAATTTCACAAATCAAAATGTATCCCTATGGCGGCGGAACTGGTGAGCTTTTGATTGAAGGCTTGCCTGACGATGGTGGGGAGCGCGGCCACCGCTTGCAGCGGATACCTGAGGGTCTCTTGTTCTCGATTGGATCTCGTTGTGATGCCTGTAATGAAAAGGAGCCGTTGCGTGCAACGCTACAGTTGCTGGATCAAAGCGGACAGCTGCATACCTATGGCAGCGGGCTCCGGAAGGTCGGTGGACTGGCTTTCAATGAGGCCGATGGCAGCCTCTGGGCCAGCGAACAAAGCCGTATCTATCCAGAACCGGGGGCGGCCGATGAGTTGAATCGACTTCGAGCCGGAGAGGACTATGGCTGGCCACTTTGCGATGGCGATGCGACCGGTGCCGCAGCGGATACTAACTGCAAGGGAGCCAGGGGGGCCGTGAGCCTGCTACTTAACCGGGCAAATCCTGCCGGGTTGATGTCGACAGCAGGACTCAGTTATCCATTGGTCTATCGAAACAGCCTGTTGATGGTGCTGCAGGGGGATGGTGCGAAGCGCGTCGTGCCGGCAGTTGTGCGCCTGCAGGTGGTAGATGAGAAGGTCGGGGCACCGGTGGCGTTTCTTGCTGGTTGGGATGGCAAGACTGCACGCCCCTCAGCCATTCATGCCGGCCCCGATGGTGCGGTATATATTGCGGATGATATCAATGGTGCGATCTACCGGGCAGAGTGGCAGAGGGGTGATTGAAATGCGTCTATGGGTGCAAGGATCTATTATCCTGATGTTCTGTCTCTTCCTGGCCGCCAGCCCGGTTATGGCTGTCGAACAGGTCCAGATCTTCCCCCTGCAGCATCGCTCAGCCTCGTCTGTTATCAACCAGGTTGAAGGGTTGCTGCGTGATGGGGAGCGCGTCAGCGCTGCCGAGAATAATCTGGTTATGATTGCTTCACCGGCAACTCTTGAGGCTGCGGAGCGACTGATCGCCCTGCTTGATCACCCGCTCCGGCAATTTCGGGTACAGGTGCGTTGGGTCGACAGCGTGGCTGCCAGTCACGGCAGGCTCGGTTACGATGCCAAGAGCGGACTGACGACCCTGCCCGGGCAAGGGACGACGCTCGGCACCAGTCAACGCCAGAGCGGACAGCAATTGCTCGTCAGCGAAGGGGAGAGTGCATTTATTGTGACGGGGCGCGACATTCCTTATTCCGCGCAATGGGCCGTCTGGTCGGGAAGCGACGGTCAGGGATTTGCTCAGGCTACGGCCTTTCAGGAGATTCGCTCCGGATTTTCTATCCTGATCAACATGACTCAAGAAGATGAATTGCAGGCGCGAGTGACTCCGCAGCTGATGGCGGCGGGGAAGGGCACAATGCTCAATCCGGCGATACTGAGCCTGGATCGTCTGACCACCCGGATTCGGCTTAAGCCCGGTGAGTGGGTCGACCTGGCGGCCTTTCTGCCGGAGGCGGCTGTCGGTAGCCAGCTCCTGACCGGCACTGATGAGTCGCTGCCATCCGGACGTCTGCTGCAATTCCGCATCGATGCACAAAAATGATTTTGCGCTTGACACTCGACACCCGATTTGGTACTTCAATGCGCACGCCAAACAGCGACATATCGGCCTCGTCGCCAAGTGGTAAGGCAGAGCTCTGCAAAAGCTCCATCACCAGTTCGAATCTGGTCGAGGCCTCCATTTATAAAAAAGCCAACCTTTAGAAGGTTGGCTTTTTTTGTGGTTTTTCGCTGGTTAGCTGTTTGCCTGGACTGGCCGACTGCTTTATGATGCGGAACCCTTTGCTGGAAAACCCTCATGGATATCTTCACCCCGACAATTCTACTGTTAACGGTAAGCTTCGCTGCCATGGCCGGGCTGCTGGCCGGGCTGCTGGGCATAGGTGGTGGGGTGATTCTGGTTCCACTTTTTCTCTGGCTCTTCAAGCTCGCCGGTTTCCCGGCTGAAATGATCGTTCATACGGCTTTTGGTACGAGCCTTTGTATCATCGTCCCTACGGCAATCAGTAGCACTCTGGGACATCGAAAGCGGGGCAATGTTGCCTGGCATCAGGTTTTTTATCTGGTGGTCGGCGGCGCTCTTGGCGCAATTATCGGTTCGAGTCTGGCGGTGCTCCTGTCTGGGAAGATCCTCCACGCCGCTTTTGGTGGAATGCAGATTCTGGTTGGTCTGAAGCTGTTATTTTTTCATCCGCGGCTCCCGCTGGAAGAGCTGGATCCGCGAAAAGTATCATTGCTGCTGGTCGGTTTGGCCGGTGGGGTCTTCTCGGCTTTCTTTGGTGTCGGCGGCGGCGTGATCGCGGTCCCCCTGATGCTCATGGTGTTACGCCTTCCTATCCATCTGGCTGTCGGTAACTCGAGTGCCCTGATCGTCGTGTCGGCACTATTCGGCACCGCCAGCTACATCCTGCATGGGTTAGGTGAAGTCGCTTCGGTGCCGTTTTCGCTGGGTTATGTCAATCTACTGGTCGCTGCTGTCGTCGCTCCTTTGACCATTGTCTGCGCCAGACTCGGGGTGCGCCTTGCTTCCCGTATCAGTCAGGATAAAATGGTAAATGTATTTGCAATATTGCTGGTTCTGGTTGGCCTTAAGCTGATTTTCTGATTTCAGGAGGCTGTCGATGTTACGTAAACCCGCTGTTGCCGGACGATTCTACTCAGACAAACCTGGGGTTTTGCAGGATGAACTTGACCTGTATCTGGCGGCTGGGGCTCATGACCGGGCCGCTAAAGGGATTCTGGTGCC